>CAISTO010000333.1 GCA_903888395.1 uncultured Bacteroidota bacterium
TATTATGGTAATAATGATGTGAAACAAGCAATGTTTGAAAACAAAAAAATAAGTTGCCGCCCGTGCAGTAAAATCGGATTTCACAGTTGTCCAAAGAAACATTTTAAATGCATGGAAGATTTGAATGTGCAAAGCATTGAAGAAGAAATAAGGTTGATGATTGGTGGAATGTAGTTAACAAAGCAAAAAATAAATAAAATAAAAGCCGATTGTATGCCTTACAGTCGGCTTTTTGCGTTAATATTGTAGCTTAATTTTTATACTAAAATATCATGCTGAAACTTGGAGATAAAGTAAAATTTGTAAATGAAAACATGGAAGGTATTGTTACCAGTTTTAAAGGAAAAAACATAGTGGGCGTTACCATTGAAGACGATTTTGAAATTCCTGTTTTGGCAAGTGAAGTACTAAAAATAGACTTTGATGAAGTAAAGCCTGAAGCAACAAAAAAAGAAGTTGACGATAAACTAAAATCAAAATTGAATACCAATCCGTTGGGAATATTTTGGGCTTATAACCGAATGGGTGAAAACGAGGTAGAAGGTGTGTTGCACAATAACAGTTGCGATACTTTATTATATGCCATTTACCAAAAAGAAAAAGATGTTTTTAGTTTATACAAAACCGGTAAATTAAACCGTGGAGAAGAGCTAAATATGTTGAAGTTAAATTTGGAAAACTACGATAAATGGAATCCACTTTTGTTCCAATTAATATTGGCAGACGAAATAAACATGAAGCCGTCAAAGCCTTTGCATATTGAGTTTAAAACCAATCCAAAGGAATTCCATCAATCGTTAAAGTTCTGTTTCTTTTTACAAAAACAAGCTTATATGTTTAAGTTAAACGAAGAGTTTACACAATTGAATTTAACGGCATTGAAACAAAAAGATTTTTCCGAAAAACCTAAAGTTGAAACCATTGATTTAAGTGCCAAACCTGAACCAGTAATAGACTTACATTTTGAAAAATTATTGGAACGTGGTTATACCACTCAAACCAACGATATCATTGGCGTACAAATGGATGTATTTATCAAAACTTTAGAGGCTGCTTATATCAATCAAATGAAAAGCATTGTGTATGTGCATGGAATAGGCAATCAATATTTGAAAAATAAAATCCATACTTTTTTAACTAAAAACAAGCGCCTTGCCAAACATTTTGAAGATGCTGATCCTTTAAAATTTGGTGGCGGTGCAACGTATATTGAAATTGGTTAGAGGTGATTGTTAATTGAAGGCGAGGACGCCTACAATGACTGAATGAGATTATTTAGTTCTCGACTCCGCTCGAACTGACTTGCATTTGTTTGCAGATGTTGGCGTCCTCGCCAATATCAATAAACGATAATTGCAGGCGAAGACGCATGCAATGGCTGAATAAAACCACATAGATACATAGTTTAAAGGCTATGTAATCTATGTGCCTATTTGGTTCAAGTTTTATAAAACTATATTGGCGTACTCGTCACATCAATAATTGACAATTGCAGTTTGAATATTCAAAACAAACAATGAGATTGCTTTCCCGCTTTGGCGGGACAGGCTTCACAATGACGAAAAATATAATATGAATAAAAATTTACTTTTTACTGTATTTGTCACCAAAAACCTTTTTGAATTTTTCTAATTTTGGAGCAATTACAAACTGGCAATACGATTGTTGGCTATTTTGATTGTAATAGTTTTGATGATAATCTTCGGCAGGATAATAATTGTTCACAGAAGCTATTTCAGTTACAATTGGATTACTAAAAGCACCCGATTGATCTAAGTCTATTTTGTATTTTTCAGCTGCTAATTTTTGTGATTCACTATTATAATATATGGCAGAACGGTATTGTGTTCCTCTATCATTTCCTTGCTGATTCAAGGTTGTTGGATCGTGAGTTTGCCAAAAAATAGATAGCAAAGTTTCATAAGAAACTATGTTTGAATCGAACCAAATTTTGCAAACTTCTGCATGTCCTGTTCTTCCATCACAAACTTCTCGGTATGTTGGGTTCTTAACATCCCCATTGCTGTAACCACTTTCAATTTTCTCTATTCCATTTACTTGTTGAAAAACGGCTTCTACACACCAAAAACATCCTGCACCAAAAACTGCAGTTGATAGTGAATCATTGTTAACTATATTCATAACTTTATTTGTCTCTTTTGTTTTTTTAGTTTTGTTTTGAGCACAACTTGTAGTGCTTATTATTAATAATGCTTGCAAGTAAAAAATAGTTTTTATAATTTTCATTTATTTAAATAATTTATTCAATGGCAAATAAGTATTCCTTTAACTACAAACACATTTTAATATTAATAAGTTTTATAAGCTTCACTTTTATTTTAAAAGGTCAGGTGGTAAACACTGCAACGCTTGATACCACTGACATTGAATCGAATGGGAAATTTAAAATAAATGGTTTTGTTGATACTTATTATGCTTGGAACGACAACGAACCAAGCGGGAAAGACATTCCCTATTTGAATTCTTCACAGCGTCACAATGAGTTCAGTATTAACTTGGCTTATATTGATTTCAATTATTCGAGCAGTAAAATTAGGGCACGATTTATTCCTTCATTTGGTAGTTTTATGAACGCTAATTATGCAACTGAAACGGGTTCTTTAAAAAATTTATTAGAAGCAAGAGTTGGACTAAAAATTTCAGAAAAAAAAGAAATTTGGATAGATGCCGGTGTTTTAGGTTCGCCTTTTACCAATGAAAATGCTGTAAGTAAAGACCAATTAATGTATACCCGAAGTTTAGCCGCAGAATTTGTACCTTATTACTTATCTGGAGTTAGGTTAAGTGTTCCTATTTCAAAGAAAACTAATTTTTATGCTTATGTAATCAATGGTTGGCAGCAAATAGTAGATTTAAACCACGACAAATCATTGGCCATTCAGTTTGAAACCCGCCCAAATAATAACTGGCTTTTGAATTGGAATGTATATGCCGGAAACCATCAAACTATTTATTATCCAAACCACCGCATGCGCTATTTTAGTGATGTATATGCCATTTATGCTCCTGCAAAAAGCAAACTGAATCTGTCGGCTTGTTTATATGCAGGCATGCAGGAAATAAAAGATTCGGTTACGGGTGTTTTGAAAAATGTTTTTTGGAGTCAGGCAAATATTACAGCACGTTATTTTGTGGCAAAAAACTGGAGTATTTCAGGACGGGTAGAAGCTTTTATAGACAATAAAGAAGCAGAAGTAATAAGCATTACTAATGAAAAAGGATTCAATACTTTTAGCCATACTTTAGGCATCAATTACCATGTAATGAAAAATGCCATGTTCCGATTAGAACAACGCAGTATTTATGCTGACAAATACATTTTTGAAGCTACAAAAAATCAGATAACCAATACATCCAATTATATTGTTGGAAGTTTAGCAGTTTGGTTTTAATCGTTTAATTTTAAATTATATAGCAATTTGAAATTGCAGAACTACTAATTTCCTACAAATTCTGGGCATTTTTTATATGTTTTTTGCAAATCAAAATGCTTCCATAAAAACAAAAAGTAAAAAATTTGTTTATTAAGTATATGGAGAAAAAAGCAATTAATATAGTTTGGTTTAAACGTGATTTACGGCTTACCGATCATGAACCGCTGTATTGTGCTTTGCAATCGGAGTTACCACTTTTGTTAATTTATATTTTTGAACCCAGTGTTATGGCATATCACGACAGTGATGTTAGACATTGGCGTTTTGTGTTTGAATCGCTCAAGGAAATGAATGAACGGCTAAAAAGCACCAATACACAAATTTATATATTTCATAATGAAGCCAAGGAGGTTTTTGAAATGCTTGCGCATCAATTTAATATTCACAGTATTTTTTCATCAGAGGAAATAGGCAACGGACTTACCTATGAACGTGATAAAGCCATGAAAATATTATTTTTAAAAAATCGTATTTTATGGAAAGAATACCAAACCAATGGAATTGTTCGTGGATTAAAAACCCGAAAAATTTGGGAAAAACTTTGGGAAAGTCAAATGACAAAACAGCCAAATTTAGTCAAAGAAAATGGTTGGAATATGGTTGAACTTGAGTCCTCAATTTTTAATAAAATAAAAGGTGAAGAATTAAACATTGAAATCACTACTCGAAATAAAAACTTTCAAGAAGGTGGAGAATATTGGGCTTGGCGATATTTAGAAAATTTTTTAAAAGAACGACATGTCAATTACAGTAAACACATAAGTAAGCCTTTACTAAGCAGAAAAGGCTGCAGTCGTTTATCGCCTTATATAACTTACGGAAACATAAGTATGCGCATGGTTTTTCAATTTACAAAACAACATTATAACACTTCGCCAAACAAAAGGGCTTTGTCTAACTTCATTTCTCGATTGCATTGGCATTGTCATTTTATTCAAAAATTTGAAAGTGAAAGCAGGTATGAATTCGAAAATATTAACCGTGCTTACCATTCGTTAATCAAACCCAAAAACGAAGCATATATTACTGCATGGCAAACTGGTAATACAGGTATTCCAATTGTAGATGCATGTATGCGATGTTTGGTGGCAACTGGTTATATTAATTTTAGAATGAGGGCTATGGTGGTTTCATTTTTTGTATTTAACCTTTGGCAAGATTGGCGTGAACTGCATTTTTTAGCACGTCAGTTTTTAGATTATGAACCAGGAATTCATTACCCACAGCTTCAAATGCAAAGTGGCACAACTGGTATTAATACCATTAGAATTTATAACCCTATAAAAAATTCAGAAGAACACGATACTGAAGGCCTTTTTATTAAGCAATGGATTCCAGAATTAAAAAATATTCCATCACAACTAGTTCATGAACCACATAAACTCACATTAATTGAGCAGCAATTATATGCTTGTGAAATTGGAAAACATTATCCAGCTCCTATTGTTGACGTAGAAGCTACCAGAAAAAAAGCAAGTGAAATTGTTTGGAGTTTTAGAAAAAATGAAGATGTAAAAATAGAAGCAAAAAAAATATTGGCAAAACATGTTAACGTGTCAAGATCTAAATTATCAAAAATAAAGAAATGAACAAATCAATTAAGTTAATATTATGCATTTTATTACCACTTTTGGTGGGAGGTGTTTCGGGTTTCTTCACTTCCCAAAGTATTCCAAATTGGTATGTTTACTTAAACAAGCCAAGTTTTAATCCTCCTAATTATTTATTTGGCCCAGTATGGACTTTACTATACATTCTTATGGGAATTTCTTTTTACTTAGTAATAAACAAACCAAATATTAGTTGGTTATTAGTTGGCATTTTTATAACACAAATTATTTTAAACTTTTTTTGGAGTTTTATATTCTTTAATGCTCATAATTTGGGTTTAGCACTGTTTGAAATAGTACTACTATGGGCAAGCATTTTAGCGATGATTATTTTGTTTTACAAAACAAATAAATGGGCGGCTATTTTAAATATTCCTTATTTACTTTGGGTAAGTTTTGCCACACTTTTAAACTATAGTATTTACAGTTTAAACTAAACTTATATGAAAACATTTTTAAGAGCCAAATGGCAAAACCTAATCATGGCTAACTATGAAATTGATCCATCCATTTTATTACCTTATTTGCCAAATGGAGTTGAACTTGATTATTTTCATGGTAAAACCTATGTAAGCTTGGTTGGCTTTTTATTTAAAAACACTTCTATATTCCATATTCCTATTCCTTTTATGGGCACTTTTGAAGAAGTGAATCTTCGTTTTTATGTTTTGCGAAAAGAAGGAAATGAAATAAAAAGAGGTGTGGTTTTTATCAATGAAACTGTGCCAAATAAAATAGTAGCCTACGTAGCCAATAAACTTTATAAAGAACATTACATGGCTATTCCAACCAAACACAGTTGGAAAACGACTAGCAATGCTAAAGAAATAACATATCAGTGGAAGGTAAAATCTAAATGGAACAGCATACAAGTAAATGCCTTGGCTACCAAGCAAAACATGGTAGCTGGAAGCATTGAGGAATTTATTTTTGAGCATTATTTTGGGTATACCAAAGTAAATGAAAACCATAGTATTGAATACAAAATTAACCACCCTAGTTGGCAAATAAATAGTATAAATGACTATAAAATTGAATGTAATTTTGCAGCATTTTATGGCAACGACTTTGAGATTTTAAATCACGCAAAACCTAATTCAGTTATGCTTGCAGAAGGTTCGGATATTAGTGTAGATTGGAAACGAATAAGTTTTTAAAAACAGCATATGCAAGGAGTAAAAAAAGAAAATTTACCAGCTAAAATTTGCATTACCTGCAACAAGCCATTTACATGGAGAAAAAAATGGGAGAAAAATTGGAACGAAGTGAAATATTGCAGCGATAGATGCAGAAACAATAAAAAGTAATGACCACAAAAACAAATAAAACTTTACGCTTAATACTAGGCGACCAGCTAAATATCAATCATTCGTGGTTTCAAACTGTAGATGAAACGGTAACCTATGTGCTCATGGAAATTAGGAGTGAAACCGATTATGCACAACACCATATTCAAAAGGTAATAGGATTTTTTGCTACTATGCAAAATTTTGCCAATGAGTTAAAACAGATGAATCACAATGTGATTTATTATTACTTAAATGATGAAGATAATTTACAATCCTTTGATAAAAATTGCACAGCATTAATAGCTGAACATCAATTTACAAATTTTGAATATCAATTACCTGACGAATATAGAGTAGGCGAGCATTTGAAGCAGTTTACTAGCAAGCTGAATATTTCATTTAATGTTATTGATTCAGAACATTTTTATAGCACTCGCAATGAATTGAAAGATTTATTTGAAGGCAAGAAAATGTATTTAATGGAAACGTTTTATCGCTACATGCGAAAAAAACATGATGTATTAATTGTAGATGGCGATAAACCTTTAAATGGTAAATGGAACTTTGATGAAGACAATAGACAAAAACTACCAAAGCATCATCAGCCAATAGCCCCTTTGGTTTTTACAAACAATGTAAGCAAAATTGAAGATGAGATAAAAAAAGCATACATAAAAACCATTGGAACAGTTGATAGTAAATATTTTATTTGGCCAATAAATAGGGTTCAATCATTGCAATTACTCGATTTTTTTACAGAAAATTGTTTGCCTTTATTTGGAACCTTTCAAGATGCAATGGCACCAAATGAATGGTCAATTTATCATTCACGTTTATCATTTTCAATGAATATAAAATTACTTTCTCCCAAGGAAGTAGTTGATAAAGCCATTCAAGTTTATTTAAATCATCCAAGTAAAATGGAGTTCCACCAATTAGAGGGATTTGTTAGACAAATAATTGGTTGGCGTGAATACATGCGTGGTATTTATTGGTTAAAAATGCCAGAATATGCAACGCTTAATTATTTTGAAAACAGTGAGCCCTTACCTGCATGGTTTTGGACAGGAAAAACCAAGATGAATTGTTTGAAAAATGCAATAAATCAATCCTTAGATTTTGCCTATGCACACCATATTCAAAGGCTCATGATTACAGGAAATTTTGCTTTATTAGCAGGTGTTCATCCTAATGAAGTTGATGCCTGGTATTTGGGAATTTATATTGATGCCATTGAGTGGGTTGAAATTACCAATACAAGAGGAATGAGCCAATTTGCTGATGGTGGAATTGTTGGAACAAAACCATATGTAAGTTCGGCTACATACATTCACAAAATGAGTTCTTATTGCACAGGATGTTATTACGACAAATCGAAAAAAACGGGCGATAAAGCTTGTCCTTTTAATAGTTTGTATTGGAATTTTTACGATAAACATGAAGCCAAACTTGCCAAAAATCCACGAATAGGAATGATGTATAATGTTTGGAGAAAAATGCAGCCAACTGCAAAAGCTGAATTGTTAGAACAAGCCGATTTTTACTTAAAAAATATAAACGATTTATAAATGAAAACAGGAATTGTTTGGTTTAAAAATGATTTAAGATTGCATGACAATGAAACTTTAGTGAAAGCTATGGAACAATGTGATGAAATTATTCCAGTATATTGTTTTGATGAATATCATTTTAAAATTACCGAGTTTGGATTCAACAAAACAGGGAATTTTAGAGCGCAATTTTTATTAGAATCATTGATTGATTTGGATAAAAGCTTAATGTTAATTGGTTCCGGTTTGATCATTGTGAAAGGTAATCCAGCTATTGAAATAAGTAAATTGGTACAAGCATTTAAAGTGCAAAAAGTATTTGCAAAAAAAGAAATTGCTTATGAAGAGTTATTTACTCAAAAAAAGGTAGAAATTGAATTACTAAAAGTAAATTGTTCATTTGAAACTTTTAGCACAAGCACCTTGTATGAGTTAAATGATTTACCTTTTACCCTAAATAATATTCCTGATATTTTTACCAACTTTAGAAAATCTGTTGAAAAAGAATCACAAATTAAGGCAGTTATTGAGAAGCCAAGTCACATCAAATCGCCTTTTATTCAACCTTTGAATTTGCCTACTTTGAATGAACTTTCACTGACCGAAGTTACCATAAATGAAAAAGCAGCCATTCAATTCAAAGGTGGAGAAACAGAAGCATGGAAACGCCTGAATGATTATTTTTTCAAAACAAATTCCTTATCAAAATATAAAGAAACTCGTAACGAATTAATAGGTGCAAATTACTCTTCAAA
>CAISTO010000334.1 GCA_903888395.1 uncultured Bacteroidota bacterium
AGAACCAGCATATATTAGAAGAAATAAAAAACTAGATGATGTGCCGCATAGTTCCGAAAAGCAAATTTCGCGTTTAAGTTTATTTGAAGACTTAGTAAGTGGAAAATCAGAAATAAAAACCAACAATTCTTTTTTACACGATAATGTAGATTAACGAATTTTTAAATTATTTAAAAGCCTTGTAGAACTTCAGTTTTACAAGGCTTTTTTGTTAATGAGGAAGTGTAATAGGAGATTTATTTTAAAACATCAAAGGATGAAAATCAAATCCTTTATCAGTGTTATATTCCAAGGTTGGAAAAGGTATTTTTATAAAACCTACGGTTTGCAATAGCGTATTTAACCAAATCTTTTTTGTTTTTATGCGGTGCAAATCCACATCTAAACTTAAATAAAACTGACGAGAACGGCTAAAACTTTGATTTAAATTTCCACTTTTATCAGCCTCGGCACTTATCATTCCATCTGCTCCATATCCAACAGCCACGTTTAACCATTTTGGAAATTGTGGATGGCTTTTCATAAATGAACCAACATTTAACGAAAGCCAATAAGTTTGTGCATTATAATCTTTTAGCAATTGCTCTTGAAAATTTTTGCCTAATAAATCGGGCCTGTATTTAGCGTATGGCGATGGTGTCATAGAAAACTTTAGCATTATTCGTTGTTCTTTCCATGCTAATTCTTGTGCAATTAAAAATAAATATCCAGCAGTATTAGCAGTTATATCACCTGGCGATGCTCCCCAACCATGTGAAAATCCGTCTAATATTTCAACAGAAGTAAGGAAAATAAAACCGGTTGCGCCACCTAATAATATTGATTTTTTACTAGTATATACGCAGCTTTTTAATATTTTTATTTGCATATATCCCAAATAATATGCTGAACCTATATGGCCAATTTTATCCATTTGATTCCACTCCGCATCATCATCAAAAAAATGAAATGCTTCTCTTTCAAAATTAGCATACCATAATTGGTTTAAGCCTATCATAGTTGCGGAGTATGCCACTAATTCTGTAGCTAAAATTTTTTTGAGCTTCTGTTTGTTAATTGCAGAAGGAATAGAATCTGATGTTTGTGAAAATGCTCTTTGAGTAAAAAGTATAAAAGTGAGCAACAAAATGAATAGCGTAATTTTAAAAAAAAGCATTTGCAGGTTAATCTTCATTTTGTATTTTTTTTTTCAAATGTAAAAACATTTTTCAGAAAAGGGAATCAAGAAATTGTTAAAATTTACTTTTGGCACAAATATTGAAAAGTGAAATTTATCGAATAATTATAAAAACCTTTTTTATTCGTAATAAGTTTTATTAATTGCACACTAAATTTAAAAAAAATCATGAAAAAACTAGTTTATGTATTTGCAGCTTTCTTAGTAATAGCAGCAGTATCTTGTAAATCGAAAAAAGGAACTTTAACTACTAAAGATAAAGATTCAGGTATGGAAGTTTTGAACTTACCCTGCGATGAATTTAGAACCTCAACTGAACAAGCTTTTAGATCTACTCAATCTCAAAAAAGCTCTGACTTATCTCTTTCAAGAGAAAAAGCTTTAGTTGTTGCAAAGCAAAGATTAGCAGGTTTAATTCAAACTAAAATTACATCTGTAACTGATAGATATGTGGACGAATATCAAACAAATGCTGGCTTAGAAATGAAAGGCAAATTTAACAATTTAACCCGCGAAATTATTAGCCAACAATTAAATGATGTTAAAATTCTATGCGAAAAAACGGTAAAAGAAAAGGACGGATCATATACATCATACGTAGCCGTAGAAATGAACAAAGACGCATTGAAAGTAGCAATGGAAAACAAACTTTCTGATAAAGCTAAAGTAGCAGTTGACTACGATAAAATGAAGTTTGAGCAAATTTATAACCAAGAAATGAAAAAATTAGACGAAAATAAATAGTCTAATTATATATTTATAAAAAAAGCGATTGTGTAAACAGTCGCTTTTTTTATGCAATAAATCTTTATTATTGCTTAATTATTATGGCAGGAAATTCGTTTGGAAATATTTTTAAAATAAGCACTTTTGGAGAAAGTCATGGCAATGCTTTAGGCGTTGTGATTGATGGAATGTTGCCTAATATTTTATTTGATTTTAATTTGGTACAAAGTGATTTGAATAAACGCAAACCAGGTCAGTCAAAAATTACTACAGAACGAAAGGAAGATGAAAGTTTTGAGGTATTGAGTGGAATTTTTGAAGGAAAAACAACGGGTGCTCCACTAACTTTAATTATTAAAAATAAAAACCAAAATCCGGCAGATTACGATCATTTAAAAAATGTATTTCGTCCTTCTCATGCCGATTATACCTACGAACAAAAATACGGAATAAGAGATTATAGAGGTGGTGGACGCCAATCGGCCCGTGAAACAGTGGCTAGGGTTTTAGCTGGTTCGGTTGCTAAAATGGTGTTAAATAATATTGGAATTTCTATACATGCTTTTGTATCGCAAATTCATTCCATTAAATTAGAAAAAAACATTGAACAGATTGATTTTTCTGAAATTGAAAACAACATAGTTCGTTGTCCTGATGATGAAACAGCCAACAAAATGATTACATTAATTGAACAAGTAAAGGCTGAAGGCGATTCAGTTGGAGGTATCATTACTTGTGTTTGTAAAGGTGTTCCGGTTGGTTTTGGCGAACCTGTTTTTAATAAATTACATGCGGAATTGGGAAGGGCTATTTTAAGTATCAATGCTTGTAAAGGCTTTGAAATTGGAAGCGGGTTTGATTGTGTTTCCATGAAAGGAAGTGAACATAATGATGTGTTTGAAATCAATAAAAACCAACAAATTGCAACGCACACCAATCATAGCGGTGGCATTCAAGGGGGAATTAGCAATGGAATGGACATTGTTTTTAAAGCTGCTTTTAAACCTGTTTCTACCATTAAGCAAAATCAAAATACGTTAAATACCTCTTTCGAAAACATTGAATTTAAAGCGGAAGGTCGCCACGATCCATGCGTGGTTCCAAGAGCAGTTCCAATTGTAGAAGCTATGACCGCCATTGTTTTACTTGATTATTATTTATTTAACAAAGTTTATTGTTAAATTCAAAACTCAAAATTCGAAAATGTATTCCGAACAATCTCATAGGCCTCAACTTAATTTATGGTTTTTCTTTTAAACAGTTATATATATTAAAGTTCCGGAGGAACGAAATATTTATAGCAACGGGTTTTAACCCGTTGAAAAAATGAACCTAGACTTATATACGAAACCTCCTAAATATCTGCGTTAAGCCAGAGGCTTATCGCAGATATTTAGGAGGTTTCGTTGTGTTTATACATACCTTTAACCACCAGTTTCACTGGTGGCTATTAATATTAAACTCCTCCGGAGTTTCTTTTTTTTTCTAAAGATGACGCCTATGCGAACAATCTGAACGAAAATCGAAACAATTCATAACTACTTAAACACTATAAACATCAACATTTCAACACATCAACACTCCAACACCTAATTTATTTTACATAAGTCATACAAAGGTTTATTTATATTTTCCCGAAAATGGACTTTATTTGCAGCCTTAAATTAGTATAAATGAAGAAAGTTTTTAGTTTAGTAGTTATATTGTTTTCCATTCAAAGTTTTGCTCAATCTGTAATACCTTGTTTTACCGATGAATTATATGTTAATGCCGTTCGCGAAAATCCTCTTTTAAAAATAGAAGAAGACCGTGGTAATCAAATTGCCCGTGAATATGCCAGTAAATTTAGTTTAGCAAAAAAAGGAACTGTAATTTATATTCCAGTAGTTTTTCACATTATTCATAAAAACTCGTCAGAGAATATTACTCAAGCACAAATCAATGATTGTATTCGTGTTTTAAATGAAGATTTTAGAAAAAAAGCTGGAACTAATGGAGGTACAAGCTCTGATACCAAATCGGTAGATGCCGAAATGGAATTCAGATTAGCACAAATTGATCCAAATGGAAATCCAACTGATGGGGTTAATAGAATTAATAATGCAACTGAAACAAATGACGGAACTGATAACACCAAAAAATTAAGTTATTGGGATAGCAACAAATATTTTAATATTTGGGTAGTAAATGTAATAAATAGCTCAAGCGCTCCTGCTGGTTCTATCATACTTGGATATGCTCAATTTCCCACATCTCGTAATTCAAGACCAACAACTGATGGAATCATTGTAAGGGCTGATCAAGTTGGAAATATTGGATTAGGTCAAACTGGTCAAGCTGGCAGAACTGTTACTCACGAAGCAGGACATTGGTGTGGTTTATATCATCCGTTTCAAGGTGGTTGTGTAGGTGGAACTTCAACTAATTGCTCATCTCAAGGTGATCAAGTTTGCGATACTCCTCCAGTGGCTGTTTCTACCAATGGTTGTCCTACTAATCAAAATTCTTGTTCTAACGATGTTCCAAATTTACCCGATAATATTAAAAATTATATGGATTATGCCGATGGAACTTGCATGGATATGTATACAGCAGGCCAATCTGTAAGAATGAAAAGTTTAATGAGTACTTATAGAGCTAATATTTATTCAACTGCTAATATAAGCGCTGCTGGTATCAATGCCGATGGAACTTATAAGCCTTTAACTTCTGCTGTAATTAAAGCGCCAGTTTTAATTGATTTTAACGAACAAGTTAATCGTTTTGAAATTGAAAATTTTATGAATCCTAACACTGGTTGGAAAGCAAATAACCAAGTTGGTTATAACGATAATTCAAGCATGCGTTTCAATGCATACGACAACGGAGCCAACAGTATTTTGAACACACGTGATGAATTTCATACAAGTAATATTGACATTACTAATTTAACCAAACCAACTTTAACTTTTCAAATTGCACATGCAAAAAGGGTAAGTGGTTCAAGTGACCAAATAAATATGTTTGTTTCTAATAGTTTTGGAAGAACGGAAGTTTTAGCAAAAGTTTTTACAGTTACAGACATGGAAACTGCTCCTGCAAAAAGTGATTCCGCTTTTGTTCCTAAAAGTACGCAATGGAAAAAATTAAGTTTAGACTTGACTGACTATAAAACTTATAATAATTTCAGAGTTCGTTTTGAATTACAAGCCCGCAGAGGTAACAATACTTATATTGATAATATTCAAATCGGAGATTTTTCAAATGCTATAAATGAAGCAAATAACACGATTAAAATTTCAATCAATCCAAATCCTACTAATGGAATTTCAAACTTAGTATTTACCAATGTTTCTAAATCAAATATCAATATAAATTTATTTGACATGACTGGTAAATTAGTAAAAAATATTTCAAATGATACATATTCAGCTGGTGAGCATAATATTGAATTAAATTCAGCAGAATTAGCAAAAGGTATTTATTTTATAAAAGTGCAGCAAAACGAACAAACATACACCAGTAAGTGGATGGTGAATTAATTGGCAATTGGCAATAAGCAATTAACAAAAACAATATAAACAATAAGAGGAAATTGCATTGGCTTTTTCCTCTTTTTTTTTCTAAAAATTACCAAAATGATAAAGTTAAAAGTTTTTTATGCAATTAGTATATTTTTTCATCAATTCAACAATGTAACAATTAATCAATCTAACAATTCAACAATTTAGCAATTCAACAATTCAACAATCAAATAAATATATAACAAATATTCTTGTTCATTCACTAAAATTGTAATTAATTGCAGCATGAACAAACGTGTGATACTTTTGATATTGGATGGTTGGGGACAAGGAACCAAATACCCAGGCAATGCCATTGAATTAGCCAATACTCCTAATTTTGATCATTTTATAAAAAACAATCCTCATAGTTTATTACATACCTGTGGCGAATGGGTTGGGTTGCCCAACGGGCAAATGGGTAACAGTGAAGTTGGACACATGAACATTGGTGCAGGCAGAGTGGTTTATCAGCAATTGGTTTTAATTGATAAAATGTTCAGGGAAAATAAAGTAGCAGAAATTGTTGTGCTAAAAAATGCCATTGAATATGCCAAATCCAATAACAAAAAAATTCATTTAATGGGTTTGTTAAGCGATGGTGGTGTGCATAGCAGTTTGAATCATTTAAAAGGATTATGTGCTATTTTTAAAGAAAATAACTTCAATAATTTTTATCTTCATGCCTTTACCGATGGACGAGATACGGACCCTAATAATGGGGTAAAATATTTAAAAGATACATTGGATCATTTACAAAAAACTGATGGTAAATTAGCAAGTGTTATTGGTCGTTATTATGCCATGGACCGCGATAAACGTTGGGACAGAGTAAAACTTGCTTACGAATTATTGGTGAATGGAACTGGTGAAAAAACCAACGATATTTTAGCAACTATTCAACAAAAATATGATGTTGGTGAAACGGATGAATTTTTAAAACCATTGGTTTGTGTGGATGAAAACAACAATGCATTAGCTACCATGAGCCCTGATGATGTGGTGATTTGTTTTAACTTTAGAACCGATAGAGGCCGTGAAATTTCACAAGCTTTAACGCAAGAAGATTTTGCTGAACAGCAAATGAAAAAATTAACTTTAAAATACATTACATTGACTGCTTACGATAAAAACTTTAAAAACGTTGAAGTAATGTTTGCCGATATTGAGTTGAACAATACTTTAGGCGAAGTGTTGGAAACCCATAATAAAAAGCAAGTGCGCATAGCCGAAACTGAAAAATATCCGCATGTAACTTTCTTTTTTAGTGGCGGACAAGAAAAAGAATTTACAGGTGAAACACGCCATATGGCACCATCGCCAAAGGATGTTCCCACTTACGATTTTAAACCCGAAATGAATGCAGAAGGTGTTTGTCAATTTACATTGGATGAAATAGCCAAAAACGAAGCTGACTTTATGGTGGTAAATTTTGCAAATCCTGATATGGTTGGACATACAGGAATTATTAGTGCTGAAATAAAAGCGGTAGAAAAAGTAGATGAATGCTTAGGAAGAATTGTTCCTGAAGGTTTAAAAAATGGTTACTCTTTTTTAATTACTGCCGACCATGGCAATGGTGAATTTATGCTAAACGATGATGGCTCTGCCAATACAGCACATACCACCAACGAAGTGCCTTGCATATTAGTAGAAACTGAACACACACATCATTTAAACAATGGAAAATTAGCCGATTTAGCACCCACCATTTTAGCATTAATTGGATTAGAACAACCCAAAGAAATGGATGGCATTTGCTTGATAAATAGTAATGTAGAGACTTTGGCTTTGTAAGGGATTTTTTAATATTTAAACTCAAGCGTCAATCAAAAGGAATCCCCTTTCCTAATAATCATCTTTGAATATTATAGTTGGTTGCCAGTCAAAGGAGATACGCTGCATGACGATTGATTTTGTTTTTAAGTAAAATCTTAGCAGATAACTGAACTAATCTATAAACTTGCCAATTGCATATTGCCAATTGCCAAAAGCTAGCCGCCAGAAGCCAGCTGCCAATTACAAACCAAAAATCATTCAAATATTTAACTATATAAACTTATTATTGCGGGAATTTATTGATTGAATTATCCTGTCAAACGATTGAAAAGTCATTACGTTGGAAAGGCGTCAGACACTTTAAACACCCTGTCAGACGATTAAAAGGCCTAAGCGTTGGAAAGGCGTCAGACAGGTAAAAGTCAATTACTAACATTCAAAAATAAGCCAATGAAAATAGACGTTCACGCACATATTTTACCTGAATTTATGCCAAACCTAAAAGACAAATATGGTTATGGCGATGAGTTTATTTACCTCGATCATTTTCAGCCAGGACGGGCAAATATGATGAAAGCGGATGGCACTTTTTTTAGAACCATTGACGATTTATGTTGGGATCCAAAACGCATCATTGCCCATATGGACGAACATGGTGTTGACATCATGGCACTTTCGCCTATTCCAGTTTTGTTTTATTATTGGGCTAAGGCCGAACATACCCACGATTGGGCAAAGTATTACAACAATTATTTAGCGAAAATTTGTGAGGAAAATCCAACACGTTTATTGGGCTTGGCTACTTTACCCATGCAAGATGTGGACTTGGCAATCGAAGAATTATTGCGTTGCAAATACGAACTAAATTTGGCAGGAGTAGAAATAGGAACGCACATAGAACATCGTAATTTAGACGATGAATATTATCATTCGTTTTTTGCTGCTGCCGAAAAAGCTGATATGCCAATTTTTATTCACCCTTGGGACATGATGGGTCAGGATAGAATGCCGAATTATTTTTTACCTTGGTTAATAGGAATGCCTGCTGAAACAAGTTTGGCCATTTGTAGTTTAATTTTTGGTGGAATTTTTGATAAATTTCCAAAATTACGTGTGTTATTTGCGCATGGTGGTGGTTGCTTTCCGCAAACATTAGGTCGAATTAGTCATGCTTTTCATGCACGCCCTGATTTATGTAACGTGCATAAAATTAGTGATCCAAAAACTTATATCGACAAGTTTTATATTGATAGTTTGGTGCATGATGACGAAACATTTAGATTTTTGATAAAAATGTTTGGTGCCAATAAAATTGCATTAGGCAGTGATTTTCCGTTTCCGCTTGGCGATTTGGAACATGGGAAATTTATAGAAAATATGAAAGAATTAACAACCGAACAAAAAGAGCAAGTTTTATATAAAACAGCTAAAGAATGGTTAGGTTTAAAAATTTAAAAATACGCTTGAATGTTAAGTTTTGGTTATTTATCGCAATAATTTAACATTTCATTTGCCTTATGGCATATTTATTGAGTAGAAAATATTTAATTTACAAACAAAAACAAAAAAACATGAAACGACTGGTTTTATTAGTACAAATTTTTTTAGTGAGTGCTGCTTTAAAAGCGCAACCTTTAAATGATGGTTTAAAAGCATTAGATTTTGAAAAATATGAAAGTGCAAGAAATATTTTCACTTCATTGATTCAAAAAGAGCCTTATTATGGCGAAGCTTATTATTATTTAGGACAATCGTATAACAATTTATTTAAAGCTGATTCAGCTTTTATAATTTATAACTTAGGAATTGCGGCGGCACCAAAAACCCCACAATTATATGCCGGTTTAGGTGAGTTATTATTAGAAGAGGGTAAAACTGCGGAGGCACAAATTCAATTTGATAAAGCATTAGCAATTTGCAAGGACAAATATGGCGATTATAATAATGCAAAAGGTTTAGTGGCTATTGCTAGTGCTATGATAGCTGGTGAAACTAAGTTATTGGCTCAGGCATCTGCTTTAATGGAAGAAGCTTATAAAATTACCAAAGATGACTATGATGTACTTACCACTGCTGGCGATGTGTATTTAGAAATGGCCGATGGAAGTAAAGCTGCCACTTTTTATAATAGAGCCACTGTTTTAGATCCCAATAGACCAAAAGCATTTGCTAAAATTGCATTGATTTGGATAAGGGTGAAAAATTTACAAGTAGCTAAGGAAGCTTTAGATACTGCTTTTTCAAAAGATCCTAATTATGCAACAGCATTTAAAAATCAAGCGGAATTTTATTCAGTTCAACGTAAATTTGCTTTGGCAAAAGAATCGTATAAAAATTATTTAAAAAACTCAGAAGTAAGTTCTGCTAATCAAATGCGTTTTGCTATTATTTTGTTTAGAGCAAAAGAATATGCTGAGGCCTTGGTGAATATTGAAGAAGCTAAAAAATCAGATAAAACTAACAATATTTATTTGAATAGATTGTATGCTTATGCATGTTATGAAGCCAGTAATTTAAAAAACGACCAAGAAGGTTTTAAAAAAGGACTTGCTGCATTGGAAACTTTGATAAGTAAAATAGCCGCTGATAAAATTACTGAAAGTGATTATGAATATACTGGGAAATTACAATCCAAAATACCTGGAAACGATAGTTTAGCTTTGATAAATTTAAATAAAGCTTTGTCAATGAACTCAGCAAAAACTGAAATAAAAATTGAAATTGCTAAAATATATTTTAAACAAAAAAGATATGCTGAAGCGGCTTCAATTTATGAAGAGTATTTAAGTACTGCAAAAAAAGTAACATTGATAGATAATTATACAATTGGTAAATATTATAACAGTGCTAAAATGTATTTGAAAGCTGATTCAGCATTTTCAAAAATAAATTCAGCAAAACCTGATTATGCCGATGCTTGGTTCCAAAGAGCAAATGTAAATACCTCAATAGATACTTTATTAAGAACTACTGTAGCCAAAGATTTATATGAAAAATACATAGAACTTACTCTAGCTGATACAGCTAATTTTAATAAGCAAAAAGTTGCACTTTCAAAAAATTTAGCTACTTCTTATGATTATTTAGGCTATTATTTTTTACAAAAAGACATGGAAACTGAATGCAAAGCAATGTATAAAAAAGCTTTAGAATACGATCCAACAAATAAAAATGCAATTGAAGTTTTGAAAAGTTTCAAGAAATAAATTGATGTAATATTTTATCGAAAACCACATAGTAATATGTGGTTTTTTTTGTTCTTGATTTTAAATGAATTATAATAATTTTACAATCCTAATTAAATACCTAGTTTTAAAATCTTTTGTATATTCGCAATGTGTTCACTAATAATATAGAAATAATAATAAACAGGAATCAGATTATAAAGAAATCTGTAATTTTTATTGTGTTTTATTGTTTGACACAATTATCTTTTTCTCAAAATGTTGTGGTAAGTGAATATTTTAACGGATCAGACACAAGAGATGAATGGACTGAACTTTTAGTTGTAAATGATAATACAGATTTAAGAGGTTATAATATTAGGGATAATAATAGTAGTCAAACTGGTTGGCAAACTGAAGTTGTTTTTTCAAACAATAATTTTTGGAATAATTTAAGGGCAGGTACAATCATTATTATTTGGCATAGAATCCGTTCTTCATCTTCATCCACAAACAGAACAGTTGATACAATTAAATCAGATGGATTCATAGAAGTTCATGCACAATTAAGCGGTTATTTTAGTGGAGGTGATTTTGGAACAGCACCATCTTGGTCAGGAGCTTCCTTATCCATAAGTGCAAGCGCTGATATAATTCAAATAAGAGATTTTAGCAATAATCATATTCATGCACTTGGTCATAAATATACCGACAGTACGGACTTTATTGGAATAGTATCAACTAATAAATTAAATCATGCTAGTTCATTGGCCTCAGGTGAAAATGTTTATGTTTGTCCTGGAAGTAATTTAAGTGAATTTATTGGTGCTTATAGTGGAACTACCTGGACTACCAAAGGCAATACAAATATTACTCAAGGTATACCTAATTATAGTCCCTTATCACCTTCTTTTCCAAATAAAAATTATTGGCGTAGTTTAAGGCAACCAATTTATAATAGTCCAAATTTAAATACCATTACAACTAATACCGGATTTACACAAGCAAATTTAACATGGAATGCTTGTACCGATGCTAATCCAAGTGATTCAACTATTGGTTATATTATTTTAAGAGATACAATTAATACATTTATCAATCCATCAGATAGCATAGTTTATGCTGCCGGAGCTTCAATTGGAACTGCTACAGTTATTGCAAATATTAATTATTCTTCCACTCTTACCTATACTGATAATTATACTTTTAATTGTGGTACTCATTATTATTACAAAATATATGCTTTTAGATTTAGAAATGATAATATAAATGGGAATTCATATAACGCAGCAAGAGGAAGGGCTTATAATGAAATTGGAACAAATATTAAAAGTATTATAAAAACTATTCCTTTATCTCAACCAATATTAGCGAATTGATAAAAATAAAATTCATGACTAGGTTTAAAAATAAATTTACTTCAACCATATTAATAATGTTTTTCATTATTGGTGTTACAGTTAATTTAAAAGCCCAAAATCAAAAAGTATGGAATGGAAATACCAGTGTATTTAGAATTGATACTACTGTAAATTTAACATCTGTGGTATCATGGAGTTTAACTTTAGGATTTCCTAGTACTTCTTCAAGAATAGATGGGGGTGGAGCAAGAAAAGGCACTAGTACAATTACATGGGGAAATACAACTGCAGCAATGATTAGGGATACAATTAAATCATTTGAAACATTAAATGGATGTTCGGGAAATATAGTTAATAAACCAATTGATGTTTACCCAAAACCAATTGTTTCGTTGGGTGTAAATGATACAATTTGTTTGGGAGCAACTCTTGGAACTAAAATACTTACTGTTTCAAATTATTCAGTAATAGGCGGTGCAAGCAATTTAGGCGAATTTGCCATTACTTTTGAGTTAAGAAGTGGCTCTACTTCCGGTGCAAATATTCTTGGTTTCCCAGTAACTTTAAATACCACATCTGGAATTATTTCTATTACTTCTTTTCCAACTTCAGGACTTCCCGCTGGAACTTATTATTTGGTTATTACAGGTTTTTCTTCCAATTTAAGTGCTACTTTGAATAATCCCGCACCAGGAAGTTATGCCAGGGGAAATGCTGATGCAACTTTAGCTGCTATGCTAACAAATTATATAATATATATTAGACCAAATTTTTCAACTCCAGCTATTCAACCTTATTAATTAAATTTTATGAAAAAATATATTTTCTTTTTTATTGTTTTTATTGCCTTGGGCAATGCTAAAACATTTGCACAGGCAGATACAGCTTGTGTTGGCTCAAGTGGAAATGTTTATGATGTGGTGCCAACTGCGGGCTCTACTTTTTCGTGGTCATTAAAAAACAGTTTGGGAACAATTGTTCCTATTGCTGGTAGAACCGATAGTATTTTAATTACTTATGGTACGGTTTCCGGAATTGATACTTTACGTTTAGTTGAAACCGGTCCTTCTGGTTGTAAAGGTGATACGATGAAACTAGCGGTAATTATTTTACCAAATATTTCCGCTGTAATTAGTGGAACGGATTCTATTTGTGTAAATAATTTAAGTTTAAACAAATTACGAATTACATTTACTGGCATTAGCCCATGGAATGCCACTTATACCGATGGTGTAACACCAGTTTCAATTACTGGTATAACTTCAAATCCATACATTTTCAATTCTCCTTTATATTTATCAGCTGGAATACGAACTTTTAGCCTATTAAGTGCAGGCGCATCTGGTAGTTGCCCTGCTGTAATTAGTGGAAATGGAATTATTACAGTTTTTCCTAAACCTGTTTCATCCGGCATAAGCCATTATTAATAAATTCAGTTCATAAAAAGTAAAAAAATAAGTATCAAAAAAAAATATTTGATAATTCAATTTTATTAAGTGACATTGCATTATCAAAAACAACAATTTAATCCCCTTATAATGAAAAAGATAATACTATTATTAATTTTAATTTTGACAGTTAGTATCGTTAAAATTAATGCACAAACCCAAACAGTTTGTACCAATTCAACTAACATGAAATATGATGTTAACCCTAGTGCGGGATCCACTTATAGTTGGTCGCTAAAAAACGGATTAGGTACAATCACTACCATTAGTGGTCGTACCGATAGTATATTAATTAACTATGGAAGTATTACAGGAACTGATACTTTAAGGGTTGTTGAAATTGGTCCAACGGGTTGTATAGGTGATACAGCAAAATACAGAATTTTAGTTTTACCAAACTTAGTTGCTACCATCAGTGGTACTGATTCTATATGTATAAATAGTGCTAGTATTGGTAAATTAAGAGTTACTTTTACTGGAAATGCAGGCCCTTGGAACATGACTTATTCCGATGGTGTTACTCCTGTAACTGTTAATGGGATAATAACTAGTCCTTACTTTTTCAATAGTTCTGTATATGGTTCTGTTGGAATAAGAACTTTTACTATTACTTCTTTAACATCAGCTAATATATGCGCTGCTACTATTGTGGGTTCAGCTACTGTAAGAGTGTTTCCTAAACCCGGAATTATTACAATAAATACCTATTAGAAATTTTTGAATTACAATAATTAAATGTCTTAAAAAAAAGTTCCTCTTAAATAATTTTAAAGAGGAACTTTTTTTTTAATTTATTGTTATTTTTTATTTAACAGCAGGTATTACTTCCACTATTTCCATGTTTACTGGATTTGTAACTTTTTCGTCTAATAGCGCAAAGTCAATAACCTCCAACATGTTTTTTACATAATAAAAACTCACATCTTTCAAATAGTTTTTGCTAATTTCTTCTACATCTTTTTTATTAGTTTCACATAACAAAATGGTAGTAATTCCAGCACGTTTAGCGGCCAATATTTTTTCTTTTACGCCACCAATTGGCAATACTTTTCCGCGCAATGTAATTTCGCCTGTCATGGCTAATTGAGGTTTTACTTTTCTTTGGGTAAATAAACTTGCCAATGAAGTAAGCATAGTAACTCCAGCCGATGGTCCGTCTTTTGGAACTGCTCCAGCGGGCACGTGTATATGCACATCAAATTGGTTAAATACTTTTGGATTTATACCTAAATATTCGCAATGTGATTTTAAAAATGTAAGCGCAGTAATGGCCGATTCTTTCATTACATCACCTAACTGGCCTGTCAATTGTAATTTGCCAGTTCCTTGGGTTAAACTGCTTTCTATAAATAATATTTCGCCACCTACACTTGTCCAAGCCAAACCTGTAACTACACCAGCCACATCATTTCCTTGATACATTTCTTTTTCACCACGTTCCACTCCTAAAATAGTTGGTAAATAGTCCAAATCAATTTTCTTTAAATTTTTCTTGAACATTACCTTTTGCATCGCCACATGGCGAGCTACAGAAGCAATTTGTTTTTCTAATCCACGAACACCACTTTCACGGGTATATCCGTCAATTATTTTTTCTAAAACTTCATTGCCTAATTCAAAACTGTTAAGTTTTAATCCATGGTTTTTTTCTTGCTTAGGAATCAAATATTTTTTAGCAATTTCTATTTTATCTTCCAACGTATAACCGTTAATTTCTATAATTTCCATCCTATCTAATAAAGCTGGTTGAATGGCATCTAAATTATTCGCGGTAGCAATGAACATTACATTCGATAAATCGTAATCTATCTCCACAAAATTATCGTAAAAAGTTCCGTTTTGTTCGGGATCTAAAACTTCTAACAACGCACTGGAGGGATCTCCACGGTAGCTATTTTGTATTTTATCAATTTCATCTAATACAAATACAGGATTATTGCTTTTTACCTTTTTTAGGTTTTGAATAATTCGACCTGGCATGGCGCCAATATAAGTTCTACGATGTCCTCTTACTTCACTCTCATCGTGCAATCCACCTAATGAAATTCGTGCATATTTTCTGTCTAATGCTTTTGCAATTGATTTACCCAAACTTGTTTTTCCAACTCCCGGGGGTCCGTATAAACAAAGAATAGGACTTTTCATATCGCCTTTTAACTTTAAAACAGCTAAGTATTCAAGAATACGTTTCTTTACTTTTTCTAAGCCAAAATGATCTTCATTTAAAATTTCTTCTGCACGTTTTAAATCAAAATTATCAGTAGTAGTTTCATCCCAAGGTAAGTCTAATAGCGTGTTCAAATAATTTATTTGAATGCTATAATCAGGTGCCATAGGATTTATTCTACGCAATCGTTCCAATTCTTTGTTAAATGCTTCTGCAATTTCTGGCTTCCATTTTTTGTCCTTTGCTTTAGCTTTTAAAGTTTCTACTTCTTGCTCAGGACTTTCAGAACCTAATTCTTCGTTAATGGCTTTTATTTGCTGATGCAAAAAGAATTCACGGTGTTGCTTATCCATGTCGCCACGAACTTTATCTTGAATTTTGTTTTTTAGAATTAACAACTCTTTTTCTGTCATCATTAATTCAACTAAAACATTTGCCATTTCACCCGCTGTAACATTTTCTAATATTTTTTGCTTTGAAATAATGTCAACGCTTAAATTAGTAGAAACCAACGCCATTAATAAAAACGGATTATCAATTCGCTTAACACCACCAATTAATTCAGGCGAAAAAGTGCCTTGCAATTTCATTAATTCAGCGGCTACAGTTTTAATGGTTTTTAGTAAATCTTTTGTTTTTAAGTCCTTTGAATCATCTATTTGTTCGTTTACTGTAAATGTTCCCTTTAAAAAAGGCTCAGTATTGGTTATACCAGTAAGTGTTATTTGCTTAATGCCTTGTAAAAAAACCGTTTCTTGATTATTGGGTAGCTTTATAATTCGAAGTACCTTAGCCAAAGTTCCAGTATGGTATAAATCTTCCATGTTTGGCTCTTCAGCATTAATATTTTTTTGAGCAACTACTAATATAAACGATTTATTTTTCTTAGCATCTTTTATTAATTTATTTGATTTTACTCTGCCAATACTTACTGGCAATGCCATCATTGGAAAAAGTACGGTGTTTCGTAATGGTAATATTGGCAGTACTTCGGGCAAATCTTCTAATTTTACTTCTAAATCTTTATCGTTTAAAGTAATTGGAATTGTTTCAAAATTTGCGTCATCGTTTTCTGTCCACTCCTCAAAAGTAACATCCTCAGGTATATCTATCATTTATAAAAGTAAATTGTTTGTTTAAAAACCATTATATTTACAATATAAATGCCAAACAGCGGAATTTTGATTTTTTGATTTAGTGTTTTGGTTGGTTGAATTGAATATTTACTTCAATAAAATAGTTTAATACACTTAATTGCTATAATAAATAGCATATTGAAAATAAATAAATCAGTTTTTAAAAATATTTATTTCAAGTATTTGTATTTAAATAAGATTGGCATATATTCGCAGCCCTTAAAAAATAAAAAATATACAAATTATGTACGCAATCGTAGAAATTGCTGGCCAACAATTTAAAGTTGAAAAAGACCAAAAAGTGTATGTACACCGCTTACAACACGAAGAAGGCGCCAGTATTGAATTCGACAGAGTACTGCTATTACAAGATGGCAGTTCAATTTCAGTTGGAGCACCAACTGTAGCAGGTGCTATAGTTAAAGCTACCGTTTTATCTCACTTAAAAGGCGATAAAGTTATCGTTTTTAAGAAAAAACGTAGAAAAGGTTACAGAAAATTAAATGGCCATCGCCAATGTTTCACTCAAATCAAAATTGAAGCTATCAACGCTTAAATTTATTGTTTAACTAAAAAAAAAAGATTAAAGACCATGGCTCACAAAAAAGGTGCAGGTAGTTCGAAAAACGGACGTGAATCACATAGCAAACGCCTAGGCGTAAAAATTTTTGGTGGACAAAGAGCTGACGCTGGCAATATTATTATTCGTCAACGCGGCACTAAGCATCACCCAGGCGATAATGTTGGAATTGGAAAAGACCATACATTATTTGCTTTAATTGATGGAACTGTTGTGTTCCGTAAAAAAGCAAACGATCGCAGTTATGTATCGGTTACTCCTTTGGTTGCAAAACCAGAAGTTGTTGCCGAAGCATAATTTAAAATTATTTCATATTAAAGCCCGAGTTCTTTTGGAATTCGGGCTTTTTTGTTTTTACTAATTTTATAAATTCTAATATTTTATTCAAATAGGATCAATCTATATTTACATCTTTTTGATTAGATTTGACAAAAATTAATAATAGTAATTAAGTTTAAAAATTATGTTTGGTATTAGTTTACTTCCAATTATTCCCCTACGCGAGGAACCAAATAGCAAAAGCGAAATGGTGAGCCAATTATTGTTTGGCGAGAAATATAAAGTGCTCCATCAACAACCAAGTTGGATAAAAATTGAAACAATTGATGACAATTATATTGGTTGGATCAATGAAAAACAAATCAATTTAATAGCGGAAAATGAATGGAATAATTTAATGAATCCCATTGTTGTTATGGAATACCCACACTTAAAAATAATGGTAAATAATGTGCCAATGTATATTGCCACAGGCAGCCAAATATATTCCAAAGAGAATTTTAAAATAAGCGGTTTTGAATTTGATTTTGAAAATCAAAAAATTGATTTGAGTTTGGAGCAAATTGCAAAGCAGTATTTAAATTCTCCCTACTTATGGGGCGGTAAAACTCCTTGGGGAATTGATTGTAGCGGATTTACTCAATTGGTTTTTAAGCAAAAAAATGTAAGTATAAAACGAGATGCTTTTCAACAGGCAGAACAAGGTGAAGCTGTTGCTTTTTTAGCTGAAAGCAAATTGGGTGACTTGGCTTTTTTTGACAATGAAGATGGTAAAATTACCCATGTTGGTATATTATTAAACAATGAAACTATTATTCACGCCAGTGGAAAAGTGAGAATTGACCAAATTGATAATTATGGAATTATGGATACTGATTCAAAAAAATATAGCCATAAATTACGTTTTGTTAAACGATTTAATTTTGAATAGCTAAAGTTTGAAAACAATTTTATACCATTGCAGTTATTAATAATATAAATAAAAACTAAAAATTATGACATTACAAAAAGGCGATAAAGCACCAAACTTTACATTGTTTAATACCGAAAAAAATCCAGTAAATTTAGCTGATTTTAAAGGAAAAAACTTAATTGTACATTTCTTTCCATTAGCATTTACTGGTGTTTGCACCAAACAATTATGCACAGTGAGAGATGCAATTTCAATGTACAAAAACGACAATGCAGATGTGGTTGCTATTTCAATTGATTCTATTTTTACTCTAGGTAAATTCAAAGAAGAACAAAATCTATCATTTGATTTACTTTCTGATTTCAACAAAGAAGTTTCAACGGCTTATGGTTCATTATTTCAAACTTTTCCTGCTTTTGGTATGAAAGGTGTTTCAAAACGTTCGGCTTTTGTAATTGATAAAGAAGGTGTAATTCAATACGCAGAAGTTTTAGAGTCACCTGGTGATTTACCAAACTTTGATGCCATTAACGCTACTTTAGCTGAATTAAATTAATTCAATAAATAAAACAAAAAAACGCAAGTACTGAAAAGTGCTTGCGTTTTTTTTGTTCAAGAATGAAGTTTATTATAGTAATAAGTCAGTTCGAGTAATTTGTTATATACGAATGAAACTAAAACACCATTTGCAATAACTTGCATTTCGCAACCATATCATTTGTATCAATGGCCGTAATTTCAACTTCTGTTACTTCATTTACCAACATGGGATCATATTTGGTTTTTACTTTTATATAATTACTTGTAAAACCATACATTACATCTTGATCATTTTCTGCTTCCCAAAGCACAGGATAAGTGTTTCCAATATGTTCGTTATAATATGCTAAACGTTTTTTATCGCTTAATATATGCAGCATTTTACTTCTATCTGCTCTTTCGCTCATATTTACTTTGCCAGGCAATTTATAAGCTGTGGTATTCACCCTTTCGCTATAAGTAAATACATGCAAATACGAAATATTCAGCTCATTTAAGTAATTATAAGTGTCAATAAAATCTGTATGTTCTTCGCCTGGATAACCAACTATAACATCTACTCCAATGCAGCAATGTGGCATTAACTCTTTTATTTTTTCAACCCTCGAAGTATATAATTCTGTTAAATATCTTCTGCGCATGGATTGTAAAATTTTATCACTTCCGCTTTGTAACGGAATATGAAAATGCGGAACAATATTTTTTGATTGAGCTACTAGCTCAATAATTTCATTGGTCAATAAATTAGGTTCAATGCTCGAAATTCTAATGCGTTCTAAACCTTCCACTTTTTCAAGTGCTTGCAGTAATTGATAAAAATTCTCGTCAGTATCTACGCCAAAATCACCCGTATTTACGCCCGTTAAAACAATCTCTTTTATTCCTTGACTAACAATTTCTGTAGCTTGTTTTACAACGTTTTCTATGGTGTCACTTCTACTTTTTCCTCTTGCCAAAGGAATGGTACAAAACGAACAAAAGTAATCGCAACCATCTTGCACTTTCAAAAACGAACGTGTTCTGTCGCCAATGGAGTAACTGGCATGATAATCTAAAACTTCTTTTATTTTTCCTTCTTTCACTACCGCCACTTCACGTTTACTAATGTCGTCTAAGTAATTTTCAATATTGAATTTTTCGGCAGCACCAAGCACCATATCAACGCCAGGGATTTTTGCAATTTCGTTTGGTTTTAATTGCGCATAGCAACCCACAATAGCCACAAAAGCATTTGGATTATGGCGCAAAGCTTCTTTCACTATTTTCTTGCACTTTTTGTCAGCATTATCAGTTACTGAACAAGTGTTTACCACATATACATCGGCACCAGCTTCAAAAGGAACTTTTTGCATTCCAGCCCCCGTTAATTGGCGACCAATAGAACTTGTTTCTGAAAAATTTAATTTACAACCTAAGGTATAAAACGCAACTGTTTTTTGCATAGCCCACAAAAATAGTAAAGATTATTGGTTTTGAAGAAAAAAAGCAACAGAAAAAAAACAGCCACAGATTTCACAGATTACATGTAAAAAACAAATTTCAATGTAAAAAAATCTGTGTAATCTGTGGCTAAAAACTAAAATCTTTTTCTCAAAAACACATTCACACTCATATTATACGGATACTGTTTCAACCAATTTTCATCATTTACTATATTGGTAATACTTGTTTTTATAATTGGCATTAATCCAACTGAAACGCCAGGACTATTTAAGTTATAAGTAAACTGAGGTTGGAAACTAAAAAATAGCGTGTTTTTAAACGCGGGGAAATCATCTTTATTGGTAACTTCATAAACACCAATATTATTGGTATTGATGATATAAGTATTTATTCCCGTTACAAACCCAATTCCTAATCCAGTTTGAAGTGCCAATTCAAACTTTTGATTTTCTATGGCTTTATAAGTTATAAATAAAGGAATTTCGGTAAATGAATATTTTAAAGTGGTTGAATTAGTATTTCCGGTTGTAATGGTATCGTTAAAATAAATTAAATTTTCTTCAAAATTACCCGTTGGATTTTTAGCTTTTTCTTTACTAAAATTCATGGTTTGTTTAAAGTTTGCAAGTATCAATCCCGAACTGATGGTAAAGCGTTTTGTTAAATCGTAGCCAATTAAAAAACCACCAGTAATTTCCGACTCACTGTTTTCTGTTTTTTCTCTTAGTAGTTGGTTTGTTGTGCTATTTTCTATGTCATTTCCTGCTCCATAACGCATATAACTATAACCCAAACCGGCATAAGCTATGATGGTTAATTTTTCTTTTTTAAGCGATGGTCCTGTATAATTTTCATCACTTACTTGTTGTGCTAAAACATTTGTATTTTTTGGAGTTGTAACAATTTTTTCAGTTTTAGTTAAATTGGTGTTTTCTGCAACAGAATCTTTATTGGGTTCAGGTACTGACTTTCCTGCTACAGTCAATGGATTTTCAGCCAAAGGAGGAACATTATTATTGGCAATTGGCTCTGGATTTTTATTTGCCAAAGGCAAACTAGCTGAATCAATTGATTTTGAAATAGTATTATTTGAAACTCCTTTTGTTTGGCCAAAAGGTAAAGTAGGCTCATCAGGTTTTATTTCTTGGCTTTTATCATTATAAATAGTGTTTGTTTTTTGCAAATTATTTCTTTTAACTTTTTCAGCAATTGTATTTTGAACAAAAAGATTATTTGGTTTATTTTTTAAATTTATTGCTTGATTTTCATTTTTGCTTCCTTTAACAAGCTCGGGATGACTAATTGCTAATTGCTTATTGCCCATTGCCTCCCGATTTATCGTGAGCTCATTCCCTTCTAACCAAACAAATGCTTTTGGATGACTTAAAGCGCCACTTCTTTTTGAATCGCTAACAAATTTATTAATAAATATTCCAGCAAAAACACCAAATGTAAGCACCACAAAAGTCCATAAATAAATTAACTTTTTATTTAATTGAACCATAAATGGCAAGCGTTTTTCTATGGCTAACCAAATGCTTTCATTGGGTTCATATTTGAGTGTATTTAATTTTGTAGCAAGCGTTTTTTCAAAATTATCGCTTGGTATATTTTGGGCAATATTTTCCCATAAGGCTTCATTTGGTTTAGCCTCAAAATTGTCAAATTGCTCTTTGAGCTTTTGTTCAAATTTA
>CAISTO010000335.1 GCA_903888395.1 uncultured Bacteroidota bacterium
CGTCAAGCCAAGCGGGTGGGTAGCTCCCGATGTATCGGGATGGTCTAGTCCCGACACATCGGGATTGTTTCTTTTTCAGCAATGGAAAAAGAAAGAAGAAAAAAAAAGAAAATCAATGTTGTTGGTACCGCATTGCTTAAACACCAACAATGGCTAACAAAACAAAGAATTGCAGGCGCGGACGCCTGAAATGGCGAAACCTTAGCTGTTCTCTTACAATTAATTGAAAACAGAAAACCAACATACAGAATTCAAATCAAGTTTCAATGAAGCTGTGATAGAAACATTGTGTGCCTTTGTAAACGCCAATGGAGGAAAAGTTTATGTAGGCTTAGATGATAATGGAAATCCGGTTCCTAATTTTTCTGTTGGTAAGGAAACCATCGCAAATTGGATAAATGAAATAAAAAATAAAACACAACCCAGTATCATTGCCGATATAGAACCCATATTTATACATGGGACAGAAGTTGTTTGTATAAGTGTAAATGAGTTTCCCGTAAAACCAGTTTCTTTTAAAGGAAGGTATTACAAACGTGTTAACAACTCGAATCACCAGCTTTCCGCGATGGAAATTACGAATTTGAGCTTGCAATCCTTACAACTTTCTTGGGATTCGTATCCCGCTCATGGCAAGAGCTTAGAAGATTTAGATATTCATAAAGTGAATGCTTTTTTTGAAAGGGTAAATTCGATGGGGCGGTTCAGACTAGAAGGCAGTTGGATCGAAAAACTTCATAAATTAAAGTTGGTTCAAGGTGCGGTGATTACTAATGCAGCTTGGTTGTTATTTGCCAAAGAAAGTACAGGATATAATGTTCATTTAGGAAGGTTAAAAACACCTGCTATGATTATTGACGATAAGATGTTTAACGGCACTTTGTTCGATATGGTCGAGGAAACCATGCGATATATTATAGGTCAGATAAAAGTTGCCTTTGAGATAAAAGGCATGCCTACGCAGAGAACGGAGATATTCGAATATCCGCTTCCCGCTTTGAGAGAGATAGTTCTCAATGCTATTATCCATAGAGACTATATGAGTCCGATTGACATACAAATTAAAATTTTCGATAACTACATTACATTTTATAATCCAGGAATGCTTTATGGAAATCTTACCGTAGCCGATCTTAAAAAGGACAATTATCAAGCTATAGCCCGAAATAAATTGATAGCAGAAGCATTTTATCTTACAGGTGACATAGAGAAATATGGCAGTGGTTTTGTACGAATTCGTAAAGGAATCAAGGAGTATCCCACAATGAAAATGGAGTTTGCGGAGGTTGCTAGCGGTTTTTTATGGACTGTTAGTTATACGAAGCAGCGGGTGAGTTTGGTTGATGATAAAGTCACCGATGAGGTCACCGATGAGGTCACCGATGAGGTCACCGATAAGGTCACCGATAATCAGGAATTAATCATACAATTTATTTCTGAAAATAATAAAATAACAACCCAAATACTTTCGGAAAAGGTGAAAATTTCCCAAAGAAAAATAAAAGAAAATATAGCTAAATTGAAAGAAATTGGTCTTATAGAACGCATAGGATCTGCTAAAGGGGGATTTTGGTTGGTGAAAAATCAACAAAATTAGGCAATTGCCTATGGTTGTTATTTTCACCAACCAATCATAATAAAAATATTGTTGGTGACGCTTTGCTTAAACACCAACAATGGCGAGCGTCTCTACAAATTGTCTGAATCAAGATTTACAGGATTTAAAGATTTTGAAGATAAAAGTTTGATTTTGGGCGAGCGTGGACTGACTTCCGACACATCGGAAATGCGGGCCGTTCCCGCCATTAATTCAAATCAGTACATTTATTTTAGTTGAAATATCATTACTAATTTGAATTGAGTTTAAAATTGTTAAGCGGGACAAGCGGGTGGGTAGCTCCCGATGTATCGGGATGGTCTAGTCCCGACACATCGGGATTGCATACTTTGTAATTTATACTGAGCGCAGTCGAAGTAGCAATGGAAAAAGTATGAAGAAAAAAAGAAAATCAATGTTGCCTATGGTTGGTGTTTTCACCAACCAGGTTAACACAAAAAATATTGTTGGTGCCGTTTTACTAAAACACCAACGTTCATCATAAATAAACGATAGCAGGCGAGGAAGTCTGCATTAGAATAAAAGAATTTATTAACCAATTCATAAAACCAATGCAACCCAAAAATCCATCCGAAATATTATCAAAACATTTATTCTGGGATATCAACCCTGATACATTGGATTGGGAAATTAATAAAAAAACAATTATCATCAGGGTTCTTGAAAGAGGAACATTGGAGGAATGGAATTGTATTGTGAAAATTTATTCACTAGAAAACATTACTGAAATACTCAAAAATTATAGAGATTTAAATCCAATCGATTTAAATTTTATAGCCACAATTACTCTTACTCCAAAAGAAAATTTCAGATGCTTCAATACAAAGTTGTCGACCAACCAACACTGGATTTATTGATTAAAATAAATGATTGTGATTTATTCCAAAATTATCGCTTAGTCGGTGGTACTGCGTTGGCATTAATTCACGGCCATCGAAAATCAATAGATTTAGATTTTTTTGGAAATGAAAAAATTGATACTTTTGAAATGATTTCATTCTTTAAATCAATAGGAATTGTTAACGATGTTAAAAGTTCAAAAAGAATTGATTCTTTATTTTTGAATGATATCAAAGTTGATATTGTACATTATCCATATCAATGGATTGATGAACCATTAATTGAAGACAATTTGCGTTTGGCTACTTCAAAAGAAATTGCAGCCATGAAGCTTGCCGCAATTACGAATAGAGGCTCAAAAAAAGATTTTTACGATTTAAATAAGTTGCTACAACTATTTACTTTGAAGCAAATACTTGGTTTTTATCTTGAAAAATTCAAAGACAGTTCAATTTTTTTTGCCTTAAAAAGTTTGATTTATTTCGATGATGCAGAAGAACAAGAAACGCCATTGATGTTTGATGAAATAACTTGGGATCAAGTAAAAAAAAATATTGTTGATGCACATTTGGATTACTTAAATAACTATTAACAGCCAATGTGAATTTGCAATTCATACTTGATCAAATAACACCTACCCTGCCATTCCTTAATAGGAAGGGTGAGTTCCGTTGTTAATTGTTAACTACAGTTTCCATAACACAAAGACGTTGCATGCAACGACTCTACAAATTATGCCGCTAAAGACACACGGCAGTGTGTCTCTTCACGTTTATTTGCCTATGGTTGGTGTTTTTAACAACTAATCATATAAAATAAATATTGTTGGTACCGCTTTGCTAAACACCAACAATGGTGAAAGTGGATTGTTAATTTAACAAAATAAAGAAAAATATCAAAACAAATAATTATGAATAGTATTAAATTATTTGAGGAAAAAAAAATCCGTTCTAGTTGGAATGAAGAAGAAAAAGAATGGTATTTTGCTGTAATTGATATTGTAGCCATTTTAACTGATAGCAGTGATCCAAAAGATTATTGGTACAGAATGAAAAAGCGTGAAAAAGTTTCAAGCTTTGAGCTATCGACAATTTGTCGACAACTGAAATTGGTGTCAAGTGATGGTAAAAAATATGCTACAGATTGTGCCACAAAAAAAGGATTGCATATGGTTGGTGTTTTCACCAACCAATCATAAAACAAATAACACCTACCCTGCCCTTCCTTAATAGGAAGGGTGAGTTCCGTTGTTAATTGTTAGCAGTACTTTTCGTAGCACAAAGACGTTGCATGCAACGTCTCTACAAATTATCTGAGGATTCAAATAATTTGTAGATATTAGCTTGAATTTTGGCGAGCGTGGGACTGACAATAAACCGGGCCGTGCTTCTGGCCTTGTGGGTGGGTAGGTTTTTATTGTCTTGATTTTTTGTTTCTTTTTCATCTAAGGAAAAAGAAAGAAGAAAAAAAATAAAATAAATATTGTTGGTGCCGCTTTGATTAAACACCAACAATGGCAGAGAGATTGCTTTCCCGCTTTGGCGGGACAGGCTGTACCTCGCAATGACGGATCAACAATAAACAAATGCTTGAATTGTGGCGAGCGTGGCCTGACTTCCGACACATCGGAAATGCGGGCCGTGCGTCTAGCCAAGCGGGTGGGTAGCTTTTGATGGTCTTGATTTTTTGTTTCTTTTTCATCTAAGGAAAAAGAAAGAAGAGAAAAAAAGAAAGGTAAATATTGTTGGTGACGCTTTGCTAAACACCAACAATGGCGAAATTCGAGTGGATTGGTGAGGACACCAACCACGGACCAAGAGCGAATTTTATGTAAATTCAGTTAGTAAGGATTTCTTACAAACTGAATTTAAAAAAAATAAGATATTATTTCAGTTGTCGCAATTTTTGCGACAACTAAAACTAATAAAAGTAATGGCAAAAAAAATTGCCTATGGTTGGTGCGGACACTAACCAATAACAAAACTTAACCTCAATTTAAATACATTTGTCAACCAACGAAATAGTCATATATCAATCAGATAATCTATCAACACATATTGATGTTTTAATAGAGGATGAAACCGTTTGGCTTACACAATTACAAATGGTAGAGTTGTTTCAATCGACTAAGCAAAATATTAGTTTGCATATAAGTAATATTTTCAAGGAAGAAGAGCTCTCAGAAAATTCAGTTGTCAAGTATTCCTTGACAACTGCATCTGATGGTAAAAAATATAAAACAAAGTTCTATAACCTCGATGTTATTATATCGGTTGGTTATAGAGTGAGGTCAAAAACGGGAACTCAATTTCGCATTTGGGCAACAAATACTTTAAAATCTTATTTATTGAAAGGTTATGCCATTCATCAACGCGTAGAAATTTTAGAGAAAAAAGTAAATTCAATTGAAATAAAAAATAACGAATTTGAATTATTGCTCAACACTAACTTACCCCCAAATCAAGGTATTTTCTATGATGGAGAAGTTTTTGACGCCTATGTTTTTGTAAATAAATTAATTAAATCGGCAAAAAAATCAATTGTGTTAATTGATAATTATTGTGATGAAACGGTTTTAACGCTACTTTCAAAAAGACAAGATAAGGTAAAAGCAAGTATATACTTGAATAAAATAGATGCGGCTTTTCAGCTGGATATTGAAAAACACAATTTACAATATGATGTTATTGAAGTAAACCTATTTAAAAAAGCACATGACCGATTTTTGATACTTGATCAAAAAGAAGTTTATCACATTGGAGCTTCATTAAAAGATTTAGGAAAGAAATGGTTTGCCTTCTCAAAATTGAATATTGACCCATTAACATTACTTGGAAAACTATAATAATACGCACTTTGAATTCAAAGAGACGTTGCATGCAACGTCTCTACAAATTGTCTGAATCAAGATTTACAGGATTTAAAGATTTTGAAGATAAAAGCCTGAATAGAGGCGAGCGTGGACTGACCATCATGCGGGCCGTGCGTCGAGCCAAGCGGGTGGGTAGCTTTTGATGGTCTAGCTTTTTTGTTTCTTTTTCAGCAATGGAAAAAGAAAGAAGAAAAAAAAGAAAATCAATGTTGTTGGTGCCGCTTTGCTTAAACACCAACAATGGCGAAAGTGGATTGGTGAGGACACCAACCACGGACAATCATCAATAATGGCAGAGAGATTGCTTTCCCGCTTTGGCGGGACAGGCTGTACCTCGCAATGACGTATCAACAAACAAATGCTTGTCGTTTGGCGAGCGTGGGGTCGACAAAAATGCGGGCCAGCGTTGGCCTTGTGCGTGGAAGCTCCTTTTTGTCTAGCTTTTTTGCATACTTTTTCAGCAATGGAAAAAGTATGAAGAAAGAAAGAAAATAATATTGTTGGTGTCGCTATGCTAAAACACCAACAATGGCGAAAGTGGATTGGTGAGGACAACAACCATGGACAAAGCAATTAAGATATTCTAAAAAAGGTAAAATGAAAAATCAATTACAAAATACAGAAGAGTTAGTCTTATCTGATATTAGGTTAATCATTAATCAAACAAAAGAAACGGTAAGTAAAGTTATCACATCAAATATTGCTGTGATGTATTGGAAAATAGGCTGTCGAATAAATACTGAAATACTTGAAAATCATAGAGCTGAATATGGGAAACAGATTGTCGCTACGCTGTCACGACAATTGACAATTGAGTATGGACGTTCTTATGAAGAGAAAAACTTGCGCAGAATGATACAATTTGCCATTCAATTTTCTGACGTAGAAATTGTCGCTACGCTGTGGCGACAATTGAGTTGGTCTCATTTCAAGATATTAATACCTATAAAAAGTGAGTTGGAAAGAGATTTCTATACTCAAATGTGTCGAATAGAAAACTGGAGTGTAGAAACACTCCGAAAAAAAATAAACAGTTTATTATTTCAGCGAACAGCCATATCAAAAAAACCAGAAGAATTAGCAAAATTAGAAATACAGCAACTCAAAAATGAAGATATTCTAACTCCAGATTTGATTTTTAGAGACCCATATTTATTAGATTTTTTAGGATTAAAGGATACTTATCAAGAAAAAGATTTAGAAAAAGCAATTTTAAGAGAAATTGAACATTTTATTTTAGAATTAGGAAATGGTTTTGCATTTTTAGAACGACAAAAAAGAATGCAAATAGATAATGATGATTATTATTTAGACTTGCTTTTTTACCACCGTAAGTTAAAAAGATTAATAGCTATTGATTTAAAAATAGGGAAATTTGAGGCAGCTTTTAAAGGACAAATGGAACTTTACCTAAGATGGTTAGAAAAACACGAAATGCAAGAAGGTGAAGAAGCTCCTATTGGACTGATTTTGTGTACTGAAGGAAACAAGGAACAAATTGAATTACTACAACTCGATGTTTCAAATATAAAAGTGAGCGAATATATAACGCAATTTATTCCAAACGAATTGCTAAAACAAAAGTTTAAAAAAGCGATACAATATTCTAAAAGTAAAATAGTTAGTCAATAAAAATTTACCTATGGTTGGTGTTTTCACCGACCAATCATAAAATAAATATTGTTGGTGTCGCTATGCTAAAACACCAACAATGGCGAAAATTCCCCTCTTGAGGGGTGGTCGCAGACCGGGGTGGAAATGATAAATGCGTGTATGGATTGGTGAGGACACTAACAAACGACAAAACTCTTAACCCTTTTACTCGTATCAAAAACAAACCATAACCCATTTACCCGTAGTTCGAAAACCAGTAATAAAAAAAACCTTAAACTGATACCCTAAATTGACAACTTTAAATAATATCATCACTTCCATCCAATCAAATGAAGAAATGCTCCGAAACGAATTTGTTTTGAGTCATTTATTTGTTTTTGGAAGCTATGCCAGAAATGAGCAAACTATAAATAGTGACTTAGATTTATTTTATGAAGTGAAACCTGGTACTCACATGACATTAGGAAGACTAAAAAGATTAGAAAATGCAATTAAAAAAATTACTAGTCTCAAAGTTGTTGAATTAGTGAATAAAAAACATGCAAACCCTATAGTTTTAAATCATGCCAAGGAAAGCACCATACAACTATTCTGATAATTTATTGTTTATTTTAACAATGTTAGAGTGCATAGAAAAATTAAACTTATATGTGGAAGATTTTGATAATGCAAACGATTTTTTTGAAGCAAATAACCAATTAGAATATAATGCTTCTTGTCATTTGTTATTAGCTATTGGAGAAGAATCAAAAAAAATAGATCTGAAATTAAAAGATGAAATTAGCTTCATTGAATGGACAGAAATTGGTGGACTTAGAAACAGAATCGCTCATGATTACAGAGGATTAGATTATGAAATGGTGTTTCTAATCATTCAAAATGAATTAGGTATTTTAAAGCAGGCTCTTATACAATTTATAAAAATCATTAAGCCTGAACCAGCTGATTTAAAATTACTAGTAAATTCAAAATATTTTAAACATTTAAGCTATCTCTGCTAGTAGCTAAATATTATATAAAACAACTCGATAACTCGTAACCCGATAAACCGATAACTCGAAACTCGTAACCCGCAAAACTCGATAACACGATAACCTGTAACTCGAACACCCTTAAAACATGAACAAAATAGCAATCATTGGCCTAGGATACGTTGGCTTACCACTAGCAGTGGAATTCGGAAAACATTTTGAAACAATAGGCTTCGATATTCACCAAACTAGAATTGATGAATTGAAAACTGGTTATGATAGAACACTTGAATCTGACAAAGAAGCCATTCTTTCATCAAATAAGCTAACATTCACCAACCAATTAGCAGATTTAAAAACAGCCAATATTTTTATTGTAACTGTTCCCACTCCTATTGACAAAAACAATAAACCTGACTTATCACCACTATTAAAAGCCAGCACAAGTGTGGGTAGTGTTTTAAAAAAGGGAGATATTGTTATTTATGAATCTACTGTTTATCCCGGATGTACAGAAGAAGATTGTGTACCTGTATTAGAAAAAAACAGTGGTTTAATATTTAACCAAGACTTCTTTTGCGGATATTCACCAGAACGTATTGTACCGGGCGATAAAGAAAGAACCTTAACAAAAATAAAGAAAATTACTTCTGGCTCTACTCCTGAAATTGCAGAAAAAGTAGACCAATTATATAAAACAATTATTATTGCAGGTACATACAAAGCACCGAGCATAAAAGTAGCAGAAGCAGCGAAAGTAATTGAAAACTGCCAACGCGATTTGAATATTTCATTTGTAAATGAGCTAGCCCTTATTTTTGATAGAATGAATATTGATACCACAGAAGTATTAGAAGCTGCTGGAACTAAATTTAATTTCTTACCTTTTAAACCAGGCTTAGTAGGTGGTCATTGCATCAGTGTAGATCCATATTATTTAACCAGTAAAGCCGAAAGCCTTGGATATTATCCTGAGGTAATTCATAGCGGACGAAGAATCAATGACAACATGGGTGAATTCATAGCCAATAAAGTGGTGAAATTAATGATTCAAAAAAACCATACCATTAAAGGTGCTAAAGTATTGGTAATGGGCATTACTTTCAAAGAAAATTGCCCTGATTTACGAAATTCTAAGGTAATTGATGTAATTAAAGAATTGAAAGAATTTGGAATAGCAGTAGCTATTTACGACCCACAAGCCAATACCGAAGAAGTAATGCATGAATACAATATTTCACTGATTAACTCCATACATAAACATAGTTATAACGCTGTTATCCATGCAGTGGCTCACAAAGAATTCAATAAAATAAATATCAAAGATTTATTGCTTGAAAATGGAGTTGTTTACGATGTAAAATCAGTGCTACCAAAGGATTTGGTGGATGGAAGACTGTAAAAATGAAAATATTCTATTAAGTTTCAAACTTGGTGATTTTTAAATAGTAAATACTGAAAATTTTAAATTGTTCTTAGGAAAAATAAACTATAAAATTAAATGTCTTTAAAACAAAAAGCATTATCGGGAATGTTTTGGACTTCAATCCAACAATTTAGTAACCAGGGTATTAGTTTTGTTGTTTCAATAGTATTATCACGCATACTACTACCAGAACAATTTGGCTTAATTGCGATGTTGGGCATTTTTATGGGTTTCGGAACTATATTAATGGAATCGGGTTTGGGTCAATCATTGATTAGAGCTACAGATCCTGATAATGAAGATTATTCTACTGTATTTTACTTCAATTTGATAGGTAGTTTTATCGTCTATGCCATAGTTTATTTTTGTGCACCACTCATCGCTGATTTTTACCATCAACCCCAATTAGAAAGCATTACGCGCTGTTATTGTTTGATTTTTATTACTAATGCTTTATCAAGTATTCATTATACCCGTCTTACGAAACAAATGCTCTTTAAAAAAGAACTTACCATCACAGTACCTTCTCTTATATTAAGTAGTATAGTCGGTATTTCAATGGCATATTTGGACTATGGAGTATGGAGTTTAGTGGTTAGTGGGTTAACCCAATCATTGGCTGTTGCACTTCAAATGTGGATTCGCTCTGATTGGCGGCCTGTTTTTGGTTTTAATAAAGAAAAATTTAAATACCATTTTCACTATGGCTACAAACTTACACTTTCAGGAATGTTAGAAAACTTGTTTACTAATGCCTATGTTATTATTATAGGAAAGTATTTTGCACCAGCACAAGTTGGTTTTTATAACAGAGCAAATGCACTCAGGCAATTACCCGTTGGCAGTATTTCTACTGTAATTGACAAAGTAACTTTTCCGCTTTTTGCAGAAGTAAAAAATGATGATGTTCGATTGAAAGAAATCTATAGAAAAATCATGCAAATGATATTGTTTTTTGTTGCACCTATTTTATTAATCATGGCAGCATTATCAGAACCCTTATTCAGATTTTTATTTACAGAAAAATGGCTGCCTGCGGTTCCCTATTTTCAAATTTTGTGTTGGTCAGGAATATTATATCCCGTTCATGCCTACAACCTCAATATTTTGAAAGTAAAAGGAAGAAGCGACTTATTTTTAAAACTCGAAATAATAAAAAAAGTTCTAGTAGTCATTGTTATTGCAGCATCTTTTTCTTATGGTATTTATGGTTTACTTTATGGCGGAATCATTACTTCAGTTTTAGGTTTTTTTATCAATACCTTTTATTCTGGAAAATTCATTAATTACACTTCATGGCATCAAATAGTCGATATAATCCCAACTCTACTGTTAGCATCTATTGCAGGGGCAAACGTTTACTATATAGACTTGTGGATGAGTTACAATTTATTTTCAGATTTCATTCGTTTGTTGTTGGGTGCAACTTCGGGTGCTTTGATATTTTTGCTGTTAAGTATTCTTTTCAGATTGCAAGCAGTTCACGAACTTACTAACATCATTAAAAAAAGATGATCAACGTTACCAAAACATTTTTTCCTCCCATCGCTGAATACCAAGCTCAAGTACAACGCATTTGGAATAACCAATGGCTTACTAATCGTGGTGCGTTGGTTAAAGAATTAGAAGAGAAATTAAAAGAGTATCTTTCTGTTACTAATATATTGGTAATGAATAACGGAACTATTCCGATACAAATTGCTTTGAAAATATTAGGAAATGAAGGCGAAATTATTACGACACCTTTTAGTTATGTGGCAACAACTGCGGCAATTGTTTGGGAACATTGTACTCCGGTTTTTGTTGATATTCACCCTGAATACTTAACCATAGATGAAACCAAAATTGAAGCAGCTATAACATCTAAAACTACTTGTATTTTAGCTACTCACGTGTTCGGAAATCCATGCAACCTAGAGGTTATTGAAGCTATTGCAGCGAAACACAATCTAAAAGTTATTTACGATGCAGCGCATGCTTTTGGTGTAACTTACAATAACAAATCGATTTTTGATTATGGTGATGTAAGTACTTGTAGTTTTCACGCCACCAAATTATTTCACACTGGTGAAGGTGGTGCTTTGTTCTGCAAAGACGAATCGCTACGTCACAAGATGTTTTATAGTCATAACTTTGGTCATAATGGCCCATTAGATTTTCATGGTCTTGGCATTAATGGTAAAATATCAGAGTTGAGTGGAGCAATGGGTTTAGCCGTTTTGCCTCATATGGAATTTATCTTAAATCAAAGAAAGCAAGTTGTTGATTGGTATACTGAACATCTTGATTTTTCAAAAGTAAAATCTATAAAAATTAGAGAAAAAACGCAATGGAATTATAGCTATTATCCTGTAATTTTCGAAACAGAAGCACAATTGCTAAAAGTTCAAGCCGTTTTAAATGAACAACAAATATTTCCGAGAAGGTATTTTTATCCATCGTTGAATACTGTTGAATTTTCTAAAGGCGAATGTATGCCAATCTCTGAAAGTATTGCAAGTAGAGTTCTATGTTTGCCTTTGTATGCAGGTTTAAATAAAGAGGAAATTCTTTCTATTTGTAATTTAATTTCAATTGCTTAAATTATGATTGATAGTTATTTTTTTATTCCAGGCGATAAACCAAATTACCTTAGCAAAATAGATAAGGTAAATGCTGACTATATCGTAATTGATTTAGAAGATGCTGTTTCTATTAATAATAAACAAGCAGCAATTGAATTGGTTTTAGCATTGACTTTTAATAAAAATATGTTTCTTCGAATTCCTTTTTTTGATAATTGTTACACTAACGAACAATTGAAATCTTTAATATTAAAATTTGAAGGTCAAATTGTACTTCCAAAAATTAATTCTATTGAAGATGTAAATAAAGTTATTTTATTATCTGAAGGAAATCCTCTTAAAATTATTGTTTTAATAGAAAATCCAAAGAGTTTTATTGCAACTGAAGAGATTCTTAAAGCATTTTCAAACCAAATTCATGCTATAGGTTTTGGGAGTCATGATTTTTGTTCTATAACTGGAATTAAGCATACGTTAAAACATTTAGCACATTATAAACGACAATTAATTTTATATGCAAAAGCATTTAATGTTGCTTTTTTAGATGGAGTTGACTTAAATTTAAAAAACTTTGACCAATTCAAAAAAGAATGTGTTTTTGCTTTTGAATCTGGTGCTGAAGGTAAATTTATGATTCATCCATTACAGTTAGATGAGTTGCAAAAAGTTGATTTTATGTCAGATGAAGAAATAAATCAACTCAAATTTGTTTACGAGAAAGTTAAAGATATTCCAGTTAATGATATTGAAGTGTATACCATTGAGGGTAAAGTTTATGAAAAACCTCATATAATACGAATCAAATATTTAATGGAAAAAATCGAAAAAAAATATAGTAATAATTTAAAATCTTAAGTATGGAAGCAAACAAAATGGGTAATTATTTTGAAGACTTTGTTGTTGGAGAAGTAATCAAACACTGCCAATCAAAAACTATTTTTGAGTCGGATAATAATTTATTTTCATTATTAACGATGAATCACCATCCAGTACATACTAATATTGATTATTGCAAAGACAATCAGCATGGTCAAGTTTTGGTTCCTGGTACATTGGTTTTCTGTCTTGCCGTTCATTTAACAGTAATGGATGTCAGTGGAAAAGCAATTGCAAACTTGGCTTATGAAAATATTGACCATTTAAATCCAACTTTCATAAACGATACTATTTATAGTAAAACAGAAGTGTTAAGCAAAACCGAATCTAAATCTAAAAACGATAGAGGTGTTGTTTATGTAGAAACTGTGGGTTACAATCAAAATGATGTAGATGTAATTCGATTTAGAAGAAAAATATTAATAAAAAAGAGAAACCATGAAAAATAATTTACTCTTATTAAGAAGCATGATGTTCGTTCCTGGACATAATGAAAAACTAATTGAATCTGCTGCTAAATGTACTGCCGATGCACTAATATTTGATTTAGAAGATAGTGTTCAACCTTCTTCAAACAAAGCTTTGGCTAGAACATTAATTGTAAAAAGTTTATCAGATCCAAAATTTAATCGTTTTCAAAAGTTTGTAAGATTGAATGAAATTGAGACCGAGTTTTTTCTTCAAGACGTACTTCAAGTAACAGAAGCAAATATTGATGGTTTTTTATTGTCAAAAACTAATGATAAAGAAGACATACAATATTTAGATAATTTATTAACTTCAATAGAACGTGAACGTAATTTAGAAATCGGAAAATTTTCAATAATTCCTATTTTAGAAAGTGCTTTGTCTATTGTGAATATAAATGAAATTGCAACTTGTTCCTCAAGAATTATTGCATTAGGATTTGGTTCAGAAGATTACGTTTCCGATATTCAAGGTGTTAGAGATTTTGATACAAATATCAGTATTTCTTACCCAAGAAGCTTAGTGCCAATAGTTGCAAGAGCTCAAAAAATGGAGGCAATCGATGCAGCTTACATTAAAGTTCATGATTTAGAAGGTTTAGAAAAACATTTAGAAACCGGAAAAATACTTGGTTATAGTGGCATGTGGGTTTTGCATCCAAAACAAAATGATATGGTGAATGAAGTTTTTTCGCCAACAACTCAAGAATATGAAGATTCTAAAAACTTTTTAAGATTGTATGCAGAAGCGCAAAAGATTAATAAAGGTGTTGCAATTATTGAAGGAAAATTTGTTGGACCACCATTAATTACAAAATCTAATGATATCATAGCAAGAGTAGAATTAATAGAAAGAAGAAGAAAACAATTTGATAGTTAAGATGGAAAAAGTAATAATAATTGGTGGAAAAAGTTCGGCTACTTTAATTGCAGACTATATCTATGATGCTCAGCATAAATACGGAATGCCAATAGAATGTATTGGTTTTGCTTATAATGATGAACCAATTGGAACGGATATTAACGGATTTCCAGTTCTTTCAAGAATTGAAAATGTTTATGAAAAATATAAAGATGATAAAGAGGTAACATTTATTTTTCAATCTTATGACATTCAATCAATGCAAAAAACAATTGACTTTAAGGATAGTTTAGGAATCCCATTAGATAGATATTGCACATTTATTCATCCAAGTTGTATGATTGCAAGAAGTGCTACAATTGGTATTGGTACAATTATATTAGCTCATACAGTAGTAAATCCAAAAGCTAAAGTTGGTCAATTCAATTCATTTATGAGTGGTGTAACTATAGGTCATGATGCAGTTGTTGGAAATTATAATTTAGTTGCCACTCAAGCTGTTGTTGCTAATATTATTATGGGTGATAGAAATTTTATTGGAATCAATGCCACAACAAATAATAAAATTACAATAGGTGATGAATGTATGATTGGTATGGCTTCTAATGTTGTAAAAGATGTTCCATCAGGTACAAAGTGTTTTGGAAATCCAGCAAAAGCTGTTGATACACCCAAAAGATTAAGGTAAATAGATTCGTATTCAAAGAAAAATAGTTTTTCAAAAAGTAAAAATGAGTGATATTAAAGTTTCTATTTGTTGTTTAGCATTTAATCATGAACCCTACATTAGGCAATGTTTAGATGGTTTTGTGATGCAAAAATGTAATTTCACTTTTGAAGTTTTAATTCATGACGATGCTTCAAAAGATAATACAGCAAGTATTATAAAAGAATATGAAACTAAATATCCAGACATAATTAAACCTATTTATCAAACAGTAAATCAACATTCATTAGGAGTTTCTGCAACAAAAAAGTATAATTTTCCCAGATGCAAAGGCAAGTATATTGCAATTTGCGAAGGCGACGATTATTGGACCGACGAAAATAAATTACAAAAGCAAGTAGATTTTCTAGAAAAGAATTCTATTTACGGATTAGTTTATACTAATGTAGATACTGTAGATGAGAATAATAGTTATTTAAGTAAAAAATTTATTACTCAAAATGAATTGGCTTTTTGTAATAATTTCGAGGATTTTTTGATATATGCTCCTTTTATAGCAACGTGTACTTGGCTTTTTAGGAAAGAATTTATTAATTATGAGAAAAATAATTTTATTGTAGGTGATTTACCATTACTGTTAGATATATCCTCAAAATCAATGGTATACATGATAAATGAGGTTACCTCAAATTATAGAATATTAAAAAATAGCGCGAGTCATCACTCTAATCCAATTAAAAATTATAATTTCAATAAAGGTATTCTTAACATTCAATTACATTACGTCACTAAATATAAAGTTTCGGGTAACGCAATATTTAAAATTTTTAGAAAAAATTTTAAAACAAATTATTTAAGTGCATTAAAATTTAATGATTATGTTTTTATCAAATTACTAAATGGATTAATAAATAAAGAAAATGGTTTCCCATTTTACTACAATGTTTTAGTTTTAATATTTAAGTATGAAGTTTTTTTTAATTTAGTTAAATTTAATTTTTATTTTATTTTTGCAATTAATAAACTAATTAAAACTATAAAGTCATGAAAGTTTTAA
>CAISTO010000336.1 GCA_903888395.1 uncultured Bacteroidota bacterium
AATATAATGAATGATAATATTTCGAAATCCGACAATAAATAACAAAAAACTATAGGCAATTAAAAATGAAAAATAAATAGTATTTGAACCTGCAAATAAAAAGTATGTATAATAAGAAAGTAATAAAGGAATAGTATATGCATAAAGTGCGTCTAAAATTACCGCCAAATATGCATTTTTCTTAAAACGTATTGGTGGCACACAATACAATATAAATAATGTAATTTGTGTTGAAATTAAAACAATAGATATGTTATTAAAAGGTAAATACAACCAAGGTAAAAAAGTGAAAAGCAATATTGAAACAAAGAGCCAAAACTGATTAACACTACTAACTAATTTTAATTTATTAACTTTATTAGAATTCTCATCATCCTCCTTATCGAAAAATTCATTAATAAAATAGCCTAATGCAGCAAAACCAAATGATGTAATAAGTGATAAAATAAGGAGTAAAACAGATGATATACTAAAAGGAATATCAAACAAAATAAGCCATAAGTATAAGTTACCAAAAATTTGCGGAATAAAACTAAACCTCCAATCTTTAGCCCTGGTTGCTAACAATAAAATTCTATATTTTTGTAAAGTAAATTGCATTATTTATTCATAAAATAAAGATGCATATTTTCTAAATTATTAATTGCTGGCTTTATTGCCAATATTTCATAAAAGTCTATTGGAAAAATATAATCATCCCAAGAATCAATTTTAGCAATATTGAACAAATTTTGAAAATCGTTTGAAATGGTTAATTGTTCAAATTGTGTTATATCAACTTCAGGTACTTTAACAAAACTTAATATAAATCCTTTAGAGCGAATCGTATTTAATACATCGCTCAAATCTGCAATATCATATTCGTAACCAACTTCAATATCTTTACAAATTTGGTTTATACGAAGTTGTTCCCACTCATCATTACTTAGGCGTTTAAATAAATCTTTAATATATAGTCGTCCACCTGGCTTAAGTACGTCCCAACAAGCATCAACTAATATATTTTTTTGAGTGGAGTGTCCAAATGATTCTAAAAAATAAACTGAATCAAACTGTTCTTTACCATATATCTTAACAATGTCGTGATAATCTGCACGAGTAACATTTATTTGGTCATTTAAATTCCTTTTCTCAATATTAACTTGAGATTTTTCTACCTGAATATCAGAAATTGTACATGCTTCTATTTGAATTGATGAAATATGTTGTGCAAAGTAAATTGCTGGTCCACAAATTCCGCATCCAGCATCTAATACTCTCTCTCCTGATTTTAGATTATTTGATTTAATAGTGTAATCAAGGAAATCGTTAACATTTGTTGTGCGAAATGCTTGTATAATTTCACCATAAACAGCAATAAAATTATCTGTATTTTGGTTATAAAAAGCCCTTACTTTCTCAGCATTATTAATGGAATAAGAGCTGTTTTCTTTTAACTTAGTCATTTTATTAATTACTTTTCAAAAATAGTGAGCAAAACTTATAAAACCTATTTCAAAAACATTGTAATCTTATCAAATAATGTGGATAAAAATGGCTGTTTTTGAACAAATAATTGATTTTTGATTGGGGTATAAAATGCATTATAAATTTCCAAATTATGTTGCTCAGCAAGTAATAAAAAATCTTCTTTACTACTTATTGGTGGTTTAATATATAGCTCTTTAATTTTTATACCAGAATCTGAAGTAGTTGAAATTGACTGAAAATTCTTGTAGGTAAATAAATAATCATCATTTTGTTTATATATTTCAATTGGAGATTGTTCATCTTTTTTAAAACAAGTAAGTATTTCTGCCTCTTCTTGGAATATTCCACTCATCATAACCACTCTAGGTTTTTTTAATGTGTTGGGTGGTGAAAAATGCAGCATTCTATTGTCAAAAATCAAAATATCACCAGCCTTCATTTTTAATGGCAATAAATAAGGTTTAATTTCATTAGAAACATCTTCAAACTGTCCTTTAAAAGAAGTTCCTCTATATGGATATGCAAATTTTTGCGATTTTGGAACTACACATAAGCAACCGTTTTCTAATGAGGTGTCTTGTAGTGGAATCCAAACATTTAATGGTGTAAAAGCGTTTTCATTAAGGCTTGTGGTATCTTGGTGAATATCAAAAGCACTATTTTGATCTGGAAACTTCGTGATAATTAAATTGGCTATTATCTTATAATTTTTAAATAATATATCATATGTTGGTTTTAGCAGTTCTGATAGCACTTTGTTAAGTATAATTCTGTATGATAAATCATTAGAGTAAAGTGTATGAAACACACCTGTTGAATTTTCAAGAAATTTGTGGTGCTCCTCATATACACTAATAATTTTCAGAACTAGTTCACTTCCAATATTTCCTGCAAATACATAGCCATTGACATTCACATTTTCAGAAAATTGTTTGTTTTTTAATATACACTTTTTAAAAGTATTGTTACTATTCATTTTTTAAAAAATAATTTAAATTTGCGTAAAAAATATACGAATTACTTTATCTGTATAAATACATTGAATTTACATGAAATTAATAGAATTAATTTAAGGTGTTAAGTTATAAAAAGCCCACTATTTAACTCATGGATGGAAAATTATAGATGAAACCATAAAGAATAAAGAGATACATTCATTTATGCAAACCTTTAATAAAATTCGAAGTTAAAAGGTTTTGAACTTGACAAAAATTTATTAAAAAGTAGATTGTTTTTTAATCCTGAAATCAGAAAAAATCACAAGATATAATCCATAATAAAGTTGAAACTATTTAACCCCGCAAGTTCAATATAAATATTGTTGATTCAAACACGGGTGGTGCTTATAAATTTAAACCACCACATGTCAACAGTAATATACTAATACACCAAGATAGCTCGGTGATTGATGAAGATAATGATTATTTAAATATTTTTTTCACCCAACTCATAAAATCAAAATTTTTAGTTTGATTTTCTTTTTTATTAACTGAAAGTTTTTCAATAAAAATAGGAAGTTTTTTTATATTAACTAAAGGTGCAGTAATCCTTTTTATTTTTTTCAATATTTCAGGACCTTTTTGAATATTTCCCTCCATAAAAAACTCTACACTACTTTCATATACATCTACTTCATTTCCATCACCAAAATAATAGAACATTTGAGCTTCATTGGGAATAATACCAAATACAGTTGCAACTCTTAATTGATCTGTTTTATTTGGAAATGATGCATGAAATAACCTATGGTCATATATCAAAGCTTCGCCTGCTTTCATATTAAGTGTTTGCATATGTTCCCAAATTTTATCATTGTATTCACTAAAATAATCAGGAATATTCGGACCTCTGTAATTATCTACCCACAAGTGACTCCCGGAAACAACTCTTATGGAGCCATTGTTTTCATATAAATTAACTAATGGAACCCAAATATTGAAAGATCTAAATTTGGTTTCATCAACAATACTCCAATCTTGATGAGGATGTAAACGCTCTTCTTGCAATTTTGATTTAACTACATAAGAACCACCTAATGAAGAACAATTATTAAAAAACTGATTAATAGAATCGGTAAAAACATCTTTAATTTTATCGTTCATTTTGTTTCTGAACTGAATATCTGAGCTATGAGCAGTAGCATAAAAACCAGGTATTTCAGTAAGATGATTTTCATAAAAAAAATCAATTAATGTTTTAACATCTTCCTCTTCTAAAAATGGAACAACTACGAAACCTTCTTTAAATAAAATTAAATCAAGCTGTTTATTATTTAAAATTTGATGCATAATTATTATTTAAAAAAAGATTTTATTTGGGTGAAAAAACTTACCTGTTTTACACTTTTTGATGATTTATTTTGACCACTCAATTTTACTTCATATCCTGCATCAGTTTTTAACTGATGAACTAGTTTTTTCAATTCTTCGTGGTTATAGCTTTGTTGCTCATAATTTACCATCCCTATACTTTCTCCTAGTTTTGGGCGTTCGGCTATGTCCTTCATAAAATTTTCAAAGCTGATTAGAAAATCATCATTTTCTTTAAAAACTTCTAATTTATTTTCGTTTGGTATTTTATAATGAAAATACATTTGTGCATTAGCTGATTTAACACCTGCAGTAATTGCTTTTCTTATTTGATTTGATTCATTTGCTGGGGAATAATGTATTACACTTTGATTAAGTATAATTGCTGTACCTGCAGAAACTAACAGTGGTTCTAATTGTTCCATTATCACATCTTCATAACCTAAAAAAAAGAATGGTAATGTTGGTGCACGTAATGTATTGTGTTTACTGTATTGGCTTCCTGGCATTATCATTATAGGTCCGTTCTCCATGGTTATATCACATAATGGAACCCAACAGTTTAAAGCTACGTCTGTTTCTTCATTTACAATTGTCCAATCTTGATGTGCTGCTAACGCACTTTGATTACCAGGTGTTTTGTATAAAAATGATCCCCCAAAGGGAGTATAGTCAATAAAATATTTTTCATAAGCATGGTTAAAAACTTCAACAATTTTATCACTGGCCTTTTTTTTATAATTAAAATCTGAACTATAACTATCTGATACAAAATTGTTTTGAATGAGGTCTGGATGTGTTTCATCAAAATAATTACTTAATGTGTTAATTTCAATTTCTGTTAAAAAAGGTAGTATTATGAATCCTTGTTTGTCAAAAATCATTTGATGTTCCGCCAATTTAAAAATTGTTTTTCCCATATATTTTAATTAAAAAATGATTTTAATTTTGCAAGAATTCCTTTCTTGTTATCAGGAAATTTAACTTGATCAATTTCTATGTTTTGAGTATTTATTTCTTTTGGAATAGCATTGGAAATTAACTGACGGGCATTAGTTCGTTGAAAGTTTTTCTCTAAATAGTTTAAATCAATTTTAGGAAATTGATACGGAACCAAGCCTAAGGACTTTCCTACTTTAGGACGCTCATGAATATTTTCTCCAAACTGATCAAAATTTGTCATAAACGAATCATCTTGAACAAAAACTTCTATATTATTTTCAAAATCTTTTTCCCAATAATAGGTTCTAAATTCTGCATCTTGGTGTGTAAAATAAGTATTGGTAACAATACGAATATTATCTGAATAATTGGGAGGAGAAAAATGAATAATACTTTGATCAAAAAAAACAGCTTCTCCTGCTTTAATAATAATGGGTTCTAAAAAATCTAATACTTGATTCATTACCGGAGAGAAACACTCAGAAATACTACTTCCTCTATAAGTTGGAAACATACGATGACTGCCTTTTAAAACAAACAACGCACCATTTTCAATTGTTAAATCAACCAAAGGAACCCAAATATTAATTCCTGTAAATCTGCTTTCATCTACCAAACTCATGTCTTGGTGAACACACATTCCACTTTCAATTCCAATATTTTTTACAATAAATGCTCCACATACTACTTTTATGTTTTGACAATATTGATTTATGCTTCTCCTTCCAATTCTTCTAATTTCTTCATCCGCAACTAAACGATATTTTTTATCTTTAGAAAAAGTACTTGGGAAAAAACCATTCTCATCTTTAGGATGAAGCTGATGGTACATTTCATTCAGTTGATTTATTTCTTCTGGAGAGTAAAAAGGCAAAATTACAAAACCGTTTTTTTCAAAACTAGTCTGAGTTTCATCAGACTTAAAAACTTGAAGCATTTGATTTGGGAAATTGAACATATTTATTTTCCGGTTATTCTAAACTTTATTTCACGTAAAATATTCATTAGTGTATATTTTTCAAAAAATGTTCTATTATCTATCCATTCTAATTGTTTTGAATCGCCTATTAAAATTTTTTCTTGCAACCTCTCAAATTCTAAAAACTCGTCTTTTTTATCCCCTATAATATCATGGTTAAATAAAATAGCTTGCTTTTCCCAAAAAGGCGAATTGTATTCATTTCCGGATTTTTTAATCAAGTTCGTTAAATCTTCAGTTAAAAACAAATCAAAAGAACAATTAACTTCTTCAATCATATCATAATCGGTAATTAATTCACCATTATCATACATTTTAGACAGGCGTGAATTATCGTATTTTAAATAAAAATCTTCATCCACTTTATATTTTAAAATAGTGTTTTTGTTACCATCTGGTTTAAGATAATAATGAATAAATTCAGCATCTTTTTGAGTAATTCCAACCCCTACAGCAAGTCTTATTTCATTGGTAGTATTTGGTGGCGATGCATGGAAAGTTCGGTTATCAAAAAACAAAGTTTCACCAGCTTTCATCTCTAATGTTTTAAGGTAAGGAAGTAAACTAAGCATATGGTTAGTTAAGGGAAGTGGTGTTTGTGGTGATGGCGATGGTCTATTGTTTTGTATAAAGTTACTACTTCCTTTTATCACTCCCATACATCCATTATCTAATGTAGTATCTACTAATGCCGTCCAACAAGTTATTGAACAAAAACCCTTAGGTTCCTCAACAAATGTCCAGTCTTGATGGGCATAAACTACTCCTTTTGAATTATTTTCTTTCACTAAAAAACAAGCTACAAATGATTTATAATTTACCAGATAATCATCCATTTTAGGCAGTGTAATATTCCAAATTTTTGTCTGTATTTCTTTACAAAGTTCTTTGTCTTTCAGGTTAATTGTTCCATGAAAACCAAAGCCATTTTCGTCTTTTAAATATAAAGACTCATAATATGATTTTAAATCAATAATCTCTTTATCATCAAGCGTTTTAATTACGATATACCCTTCTTTTTCGAAAAAATCTTGATCTTTTTTATTTTTAAAAATCTGTTTCATATATTATTATTTTTATTAAATTTATAAATTGAGTAAACCTTCAATTATTGTCCTTTAGTTTACCTGAACTGATACCATTCAGAATATTTCGAAAAACTCGGCTCTTACTTTTAACGACTATAGTCAATACGCTAAAATGGAAAAGTAAAAAAAATAGAAAGGTGAAAAAATACCTAGTTTTTTTTCATTACTTTTCTTTTTCTTCTCCCTTCAATATTCTGAGTAAAAAATGTTCATATTTTTTATGCCCTAAGGTATTAAAATGCCCATCAGGTGAAGGAACATAGTCGCGCTGCTTATTCATTCCATCAGTAATATAGAACGGATGATTTCCAAAAGATGCCCTGCATTTTTTAATTATCAGTTCATTGTCATCTTTGCCATTATTAATAACAGCTAAGATAAATTCTGTATGACTAGCCCGACAGATGCTATCTATTTGCCAAATATATTCTGCTGTGCAATCTATATGAGGAACAAATGTAGAATTAACTCGGGGATGATAGTAACCTTTGGTTATGCGCACTAACTGAGTTACCAAAACACTATATTGCATGGCGAATCGAAGTTGACTGTTTTGTTCTCCCCGCCATGTAAATTTTTCAGCTGTGTAATTATAGGCATCTATATAAGTATCGAATAGTTCAATACTATCATCATCAACAGTTTCGTAGTTCATTTTATAAAAACCACCCGCATTAGTTGGATATAAATCGGGATATACAAAAGGAATCAGTTTTTTGCGGTAATACAAAAAATCATTAGAAAAATAGAAATTGACAATCAAATAATCGGGCTTTATTATGGGCACGTACAACTGCGTTAATTTTAAATAAGTGGCAACATCGCTTCCAGGAACACCCAAATTATAAGTTACAATTCCGTCCTCATTGCCCAACAAATTAGCAAAGCTGTGTTGAATCGAATCAGCTGAATAGCCCCAAGTAAACGAATCGCCTAATAGCATTATTTTTTTCTTGCATGTAGTATCTTTTAAAGAAAATTCAGAGTCCTGAAAACCATTACTGTTTATGGGCACATGAAAAACATTTCGTTTTACCATTCTTTTTAAGGTAGTATTAAAGTGATCGAAGTCATGGTCGAAATTAGCAGTGTTATACTTGCGGTCTATCATCATAATGCCGTTGCTATCAGCTTTGAAAAGAGTAGGGAGATAAATCGAATCGGGAAAATTTAGTGATATTTTGTTTATTTGCTGTGGAGGCATTAATATACCAGGTTTATATCCTATAGTGCGCAAAACTACTTCGATTAAAATCAACACGCTTGCGAAAACAAAAAGAAGGTAACGTATATAACTCATTGGTTAAAATAGAGAGAGTATTTATGAATATTTTTTTTATTGAAATAAATATGTTGTTACATTAATTTTATAATATATTCATATAAATTTTTAGCATAAATTTCATGTGCTTTATAATTTGGATGTGGGTCACACGGAGCCAAACTAAAATCTTCCTCAGAATAATTTGGAAATAAGTTCACATAATTCAAATTGTTTTCAAAACAAAAAGTTTTAATTTCACTTGATTTCCTGATATTTAATACATCTGCAATAATTAACTTAAAACCGTATTAAATCGCTAATTTCTGTAAATCAATAAATATCTTTTTAGTAATAGGAAATCCAACTGTATTTTTTATACTTATATTATTCCAAATCTGATTTATAAAATAAGAAATTGCTGAAAATTTTACCATAGGAACAGGGTAAAAATCTTTTACAATATCTATATATTCAATTTCAATATCATTGTTTTTAATTGTACATCGAGGATAATAATATTTTGACGAAACAAGCCCTTTATTAAACGTAATTCCTTCAAATAATTTAGACTCATAACTCCTTGTAAGCTGATTTCTCTCTTCGTGAAAAGTGGCGTATGAAATTACCACAATTTTTGGTCTTTCGCCCTTTTCCAAAGTTTTTTTTAGTTTCAGAAAAGATTGAATAGTTCCAGATCCTGGAACTGCATAATTATAAATTTCATGATTATTAAGTAAATTTTGAAGTAAATAGGGATATGTCTTTTCATCATTTATTCCATATCCATAAGCAAATGAGCAACCATAAATAAATATTTTATTCTTATGAACATTATTAATTTTAGATGTAATTCTTCTGAATTATGTGTGGCAACAAATTCCAAACAATTATTAATATTGATTTTATACTTCCCTTTCTTCAAAGAAATCCCTAATGAATCTGGTACAAAACTTATTTCTGGTTTACTTATAAATTTTTGATTGAAAACTTTTGGACTAAATCCTATAAACCTCAACAATATTTCTGTTATTATGAATATTAAAATTATTCTAATTATTATATATGTTGTTTTAATCATTAATTTTGTTATTC
>CAISTO010000337.1 GCA_903888395.1 uncultured Bacteroidota bacterium
AAGAATGCATTATTGTATAGAAAACTACAGAAGAGAAATATTCAGTGCTGAAAATTTGGTTAAAACTGGTGTTAATAATGTAACAACAACTTGTAATGCTATTCCTTCATTTTATTCAAACAATAAAAATATTTGTGCTGGAGGTTCAGTAACATTTAATCAAAATATTTATAACGGAACTGCTACAGCTTATAATTGGACATTTACTGGAGGAACTCCAAGTTCGTCTACAACTGCTACACCAGGAAATATTGTATATAGTACACCTGGAACTTACGATGTAAAGCTTTCAATCACTACAAACGGAAGTACTGTTGATTCAATATACAAAGACTATGTAACTGTTGTAGATAATAACGCAAATAAAGCAGAATTAAATTATGCAGATTGGCAATACGCAAACGACTGGTATGAAAAAGGTTGGAGATTTGAATCGGAAAATGGTAGGGCAAAATGGATTAGAACAGTTGGTGTTTCATATAATGGAATAGCAAGTATGAAATTAGAAGATGATCCATTTAATTCAGTTCCTTCAAGTGGAATTGAACAAAGTTTCATTTCTCCTTCATTTAATTTGACGGGTGCAACATTGCCAACTTTTAGGTTTGCTTATGCAACTGCCTTAGTTACAAGTCCAAGTAAAACAAATTCAACAGATGATTTAAGAGTTTATCAATCTACAAATTGTGGAACTACCTGGACACAAATGACGGGAACTGGTTCTGTTTATTCAGGTACTGCAATATCAACAACAGGACTTACCTATTTAAATTGGGCAACGGGTTTTGTTCCAAGTGATAAATCAAAATGGCGTGAAGTAAGTTTAGCTGCACCTTCAGTTCCAAATGTTCGTTTTAAAATAACTTTATTACGCAAAGGTGGATCAAATTTTTATTTAGATGCAGTTAGGGTAAGTTCAAGCGGAGGAGTTGGAATCAATGATGAATTAGCTAAATCAATCAACTTTAACGTAGCTCCAAATCCTTTTAATTCAGCAACTGAATTATCATTTGAATTAACAAAAACAAGTGATGTTAACATTTCAGTTATTGATATTTTAGGAAGAAATATGGGAACACTTTTAAAAGGAAATACTAATGCAGGTAACCATATTGTAAACCTTGATAGAAATGCATTGGGATTAAATAATGGTATTTACTTTGTAAAAGTTGAAATTGGAGCTCAAAGTTTTGTTAAAAAAATAATGGTTAACTAAATTAAATATACTCATTATTGAGGAATTATTTATTCTTCAATAATTATTTTTCAAATAAAAAACCCTGACTATTAAAGGTTGGGGTTTTTTATTGCATAAAATTTAAAAAAAATTTGTAAGAAAAGGTTCATAGCCTTACTTTCGCAGATGGAGAGTTGGCAGAGTGGTCGATTGCGGCAGTCTTGAAAACTGTTGTCTGTTACAGGACCTGGGGTTCGAATCCCTAACTCTCCGCCAGTAGTAATACAAAACAAATCAAAAGCCCGTAAATCTCAGTGTTTACGGGCTTTTTTGTTTTTACCTTTTTCAAATTCAACCATTTTTTCGCAATGCATAGGGGGCAAATTCGGGGTCACTAATTTTTTAAAAAAATTGACCCCGAATTCTTCCGAAACGCACGACTGACAAGGAGTTCAAAAAATGAACATCTTGTAAGAAAGGTTTAAATAATCGAATTTTACACAATTAAAAGGGGTCACCAAAATGCAATCAAAAATCTCCATTCTCTTTTACGTAAAGAGAGCAAAATCCACAACTACTGGATTATGGCCAATCTATTTAAGAATTACAATAGATGGACAAAGAATTGAACAAACAATTAAAAGGTATGTTGAACCAATCAAATGGTCCAAGGAACAAGGCAAAATGAAAGGGCAATCTGAAGAAGCTCGAATTTTAAATACTTACCTTGATATCCTAAAAGGTAATATTTATAACATGCAAAAGGAGCTTATTCATGATGGTATAGAAGCAAATTTTGAAAACTTTAGAAATAAGTATTTTGGAATTGAAGAACGCAAAAAAATGCTGGTACCAATTTTTGAGGACCATAATAACAAAGTAGAAGCTTTGTTGAATCAAGAATTTGCACCTGGTACTTTAGAAAGATACAAAACTTCTTTGAAACATACCATTGACTTTTTAAAATGGAAGTACAATG
>CAISTO010000338.1 GCA_903888395.1 uncultured Bacteroidota bacterium
ATTGGATGTATGAAAATCAATACACAAACAGTTATTGTACCTTGGATTTGTCCAGTTTCTTCAGTTCCATGTGGGAAATCTTATTCAAATTTTAATAACTATTCCACTTGTCAATTAATCTCTGGAGCAACAAATTATCGTTTCAGATTTTATGACAATAGCAATAATATGGTTGCTGAAAAAACTCAACCTTCAAATTACATTTATTACTATACAGTTGGTGGATTAAAATATAATACAATTTATAAATGGACAGTTTCAGCAGATAAAGGACTTGGCTTTGGACCAGAAAGCAATAATTCATGCAATATTACTTTTAATGCGCCAAAAACAATAGTTCCTTGTGGATATTCATATTCAAATTTTAATACTTATACAACTTGTCAAATTGTTAATGGGGCAACAAATTATCGTTTCAGATTTTATAACAATAATGATAGTTTAGTTGCTGAAAAAACTCAACCTTCAAACTATATATACTTCAACACTGTTGGTGGATTAAAATATAATACAATTTATAAATGGACTGTTGAAGTTGAATATAACAATCCAATTTCAGGAATAATATTTGGCCCAGCAAGTTCTAATTCCTGCACAATTACTTTTAATGCGCCAAAAACAACAGTTCCTTGCGGAAATTCATATTCAAATATAAATTCATATACAACTTGTCAAATTGTTAATGGTGTAACAAATTATCGTTTCAGATTCTATGACAATAATGACAGTTTAGTTGCAGAAAAAATTCAACCTTCAAATTACATTTATTTCAAAACTGTTAGTGGATTAAATTACAATAAAACATATAAATGGACAGTTGAAGTTGAATTTAATGATCCAGTTTTAGGATTAATTTATGGCCCACCTAGTTCAAATTTATGTACACTTACTTTTAATGCCCCACAAACAGCAGTACCTTGCGGGCTTACATCTGCAATTAATGATTATTCTGGTTTGGCACCTATATATGGAGCAGTTGGCTATCGCTGGACTTTTTACGATGCTAATACTAATGCATTTGTTGCAAGTAAAACAAATCCCACACAGTATATATATTTTAATACTGTTGCAGGCTTAACGTTTAATAAAGCATATAAATGGACTGTTGAAGTTCAATATTATAATGGAGTTTCAAATGTATTTGGGCCACCAAGCTCAAATTCTTGCACAATGAATTATGGAACACCTTCCGCAATAATTGCAAACGAATCAACAACTCAAAATGCTGTTGCTCGTTCATCAGAAAAATCAAATATAATTTATGACGACCAAATTTTAATTAATCTATTTCCTAATCCTACAAAAGATAAACTATTTGTAGAATCTTCGGAGGAAGTGCAATCAGTTAAAATTTATAATATAGTTGGAGCATTAATTTTAACCACTAAATCTGCCTCCGAAATTAATTTGAGTGATCTTGAACTCGGGTTATACTTTGTTGAAATTGAAACCGAAAACACAACTAAGCATTTTGAAGTTATTAAAGAATAATTTAAATCTGCTCATTTAGTTTTCAGAGACCATCTTAATAGATGGTCTCTTTTTTTTTAATGTTTTCAAAAACCTATTAACAACGCTTTATAATTCTTTAAATTATTCCGACTTTTGATTTTTAGAAAAACCTTTCTAAAATCTATGCAACTAAAATATCACACAAAGCCAAAAGCCATCTTATTATTAGAAGACGGTAAAATATTTGAAGGAAAAGCCGCTGGTAAAATAGGAACAACAACCGGAGAAATTTGCTTTAATACAGGAATGACTGGTTACCAGGAAATTTTTACAGACCCTTCCTATTTCGGACAAATTGTAGTGATGAACAATGTTCATGTTGGTAATTATGGAATTGAAGAAAGTGAAGTTGAAAGTGAGAGTATTAAAATTTCCGGAATGATTTGCAAGAAATTTAATGATGGATTTTCTCGTAAACGTGCTCAGCAATCTTTACAAGATTATTTTGTAAACGATGGTGTTGTTGCAATTAGTGACGTTGATACAAGAGCAATCGTTAGATATATCAGAGATAAAGGTGCTATGAATTGTATTATCTCTTCTGACAATGCTGATATCGATTCTTTAAAAGCTCTATTAGCAAAAGTTCCTAAAATGGAAGGTTTAGAATTATCTTCTAAAGTAGCTACAACGATACCGTACAATTTTGGAGAAACAACCTCAAACCATAAAGTCGCAGTTTTAGATTTTGGAGTAAAGAAAAACATTCTTCGGTCATTAGCTCAAAGAGATTGTTATTTAAAAGTATTCCCAATAAAATCATCTATAAAAGAGATTTTAGATTTTAATCCTGATGGCATCATGCTGAGTAACGGCCCGGGAGATCCTGGTGTTATGAAAGATGAAATAGCTCTTATAAAAAGTTTGGTAGAAACTGGTAAACCTGTTTTTGGGATTTGTTTGGGACATCAATTATTAGCTCAATCTCAAGGAATTTCGACCTACAAAATGCATGCTGGTCACCGTGGTATTAATCATCCTGTGAAAAATATTATTACAGGAAAATCTGAGATTACTTCCCAAAACCATGGATTTACAGTAAATGCAGATGATATTGCTAAAAGCACGACCATTGAAATTACACACATAAACCTAAACGATAATACCATTGAAGGTATTCGGATAAAAAATAAACCGGTTTTTTCAGTGCAATATCATCCTGAAGCTTGCCCTGGCCCGCTTGATTCTCGCTACTTATTTGATGATTTTGTGAGTAATATAAAATTGAGTAAGGAAAAATAATAAATATATTAAACACAATGTTTTTTAAACGTCAGTCCCTGCACCAACTGGTGCAAGTGCCGGAGTTAAAATTGCGTTTGTTACTATTCCATCAATAGGTAAATTAACTGTATTGCTAAACTGAACGTCATAAACTCCAGTTGCGAAATCAATTTTTGCCCAGGCGCCTTTCATACTCACATGTGTTGAACCTGATGGAAATGCAATATCATTAATTGGAACAAGTCCATTAATTGTGTAAGCTTCCCTATTCTTGGGCCAATTTAAAAGAGAAAATTATTAACTTTAAAATTGCGCAAAATGAAAAAGACACTGTTTACAGAAAATCAAATTATTGCTATGTTGAAACAACATGAGCAAGGAATTAAAGTTCAAGA
>CAISTO010000339.1 GCA_903888395.1 uncultured Bacteroidota bacterium
ACTAGTATAAATGAAGTTGCAAATCAAAACATATTTTCTATTTATCCAAATCCAAGTTCAAGTACCATCAACATTGATTATAACGAGCATTTTTCAACAATTAGAATAATTGATATTCATGGTAAAATGGTATTGCAAAGCAAGCAAAAAACCATAGATATAAACAGCTTAGAAAACGGCATTTATGTTGTTCAAATTGAAACTGAAAATGGAGTTTTGAATAGTAAGTTTGTAAAACAATAAGTTAGTTGTTAGTTGATAGGATATAGTCTTGTCCTCGGTTGGTGTCCTCACCAAACGAATTCCAAGTGGTTGGTGAGGACACCAACCAAGGACAATAAATAAAACCCTAAAGTCAGTTCGAGCGTAGTCTAGAACTGACAAAATATAAAATGAATAATTGTTTGTGAAACAAATACTATATAAATACATAAGTTACAAAGTTTATAGGCTATGTTTTCTCTGTATCTATGTGGTTTAAAATAAAAAAAATAGAACGATACGTGTCATTTCATTTTTTTGAAAAAAATTATTGTTCGAACTGACAAAATATTAAATAATATGAAATATAAAATACTCCTTATCACCTTGCTTTTTGGCAAGTTTTCCTATGCACAATTTGATCCTCAAGTTTTGTTTGGAAGCACCAAAGCCATATACCGGGATAGCAGCATAATTAAAGGTTGGGCTACTATTTGTAATGTAACCAGAGGTTGGCAAAATTATTTGGATACTTCGCTTGGAAAAGCAACAGTTGGCAGTGAGTTTTACGGAACTTTAAAAGCCGATGGTTCAGTAATTAGTTTGGGCGATTCAGGTATTGCCATTCTCCAATTTGATAATCCAATTAGTGATAAGGAAGGACCTGATTTTTGTGTGTTTGAAAACGGTTTTATTGTTAACAACATGCAAGGAATTTCGCATGCCGAATTAGCATTTGTTGAAGTAAGTAGCGATGGAGTTAATTATGTTCGTTTTCCCTCGCAATGCTTATTAGATTCAACAGTACAAAAAGGAAATTTTGATGGTTCAAATGTTAGTTTAATAGATGGATTGGCAGGTAAATATATTGGCGGTTACGGAACACCTTTCGACTTAAACATTTTTGCTGCTTTATCGTCTATAAACATTGGTAAAATTACACATGTAAAACTCATTGACGTAGTTGGAAATAAAGATGCGCAATACCCAGCACGAGACAAAGACGGAAGAAAAATTATTGATCCTTGGCCAACTCCTTTTGCGGCCAGTGGCTTCGATTTAGATGCTGTTGGAGTAATCAATCAATTATATGGAACCAATGTTTTGGAAATGGAAGAAACTGCATTATCTGTTTATCCAAATCCGGTGAAAATGGGTGAAAATATAACGCTGAATAATTTGAAAAATAATGCGCAAATTAGTTTGAAAAATAATCTTGGTATGGAAGTTTCTTATTCCATTTCAGACGATAAAAAGTTGATTGAAACCAATAACTTTGAAGCTGGAATTTATATTTTAACTGTTACTCAAAACAAGCAAACTATTCATCAAAAAATTGTAATTCATTAACATCAAATCATTGAAGAACTTCATTAAAACAGTTATATTTTCTTATTGCTTTGCAATGTTTTCAGCATGCGATAAAGCACCGAAAACTCCTGATGTAACTGTGATTCCTGATTCTATTTCGGGCGGAGTTTTTATAGTAAATGAAGGAAATTATATGCAAGGAAATGCCGAACTTGGTTTTATAAATAATGGCTTGAAACAACGCTTAGACAATGTGTTCCTTTCAGCAAATAACAGGAACTTAGGCGATGTATTTCAGTCAATGAATATTATAAACGACCAAGCTTATTTGGTAATTAATAATTCGGGGAAAATTGAAATAATAAATCCGAAAACTTTTAAAAGTATTGGAACCATTACTGGTTTGCGTTCACCAAGGTATCTCACTAAAATTAGCAATGGCAAAGCTTATGTAAGCGATTTATACGATAACAATATTTTTGTCGTTGATTTGCAAAGCAAGCAAATTATTAAAAAAATTCCTGTTAAAGGTTGGACAGAGGAAATGCTTTCATTAAACGGTTATACCTATGTTACCAATGTTAGAAGCAATAAAATAATGGTCATTGACGAGTTTACCGATGAAATAATTGATAGCATTAGCACTCCTTTTGCACCTAAAAATATTTTAAAAGATGGGAATAATCGCATTTGGATTTTGTGTGGCGATGTAAATGCAATTGATAACAAACATTTCATTATTCAGTTAGATACTTTAAACAAAAAAATTGCCAAAAAACTACTCATCAATACGCCAAATACTGCCGCCAATAGGTTACGAATTAATAAAGATGGCAATATGCTTTTTTGGATTAACGAAGGCGTTTTTAAAATGAATATAAACGATACTTTATTGCCAGTAAATCCTATTATTAACAAGGAAAACAGGCTGTTTTATGGTTTGGGAATTGACCCAAAATACAACGAAATATATGTAAGCGATACAAAAGATTTTAACGCCAATAGTGACGTTTATCGGTATGATTTTAGCGGTAAACTGTTGGGTAAATTTATAAGTGGAAAAATTACGGGGGATTTTTATTTTTACTACAACTAATGGACAAAGAAACAATAGCAAAAACGATTACTGCAGAACAAAAACCAGTGCAAAATATTCATTATTATTTCAATGAAAATGGTTTAATGGTTTTTACCGAACTATACCACCAAACACGTGGATATTGTTGTAAAAGTGCTTGCAAACATTGTCCGTTTGGCTATAAAAAATAGCCATTTGATTGTTTATAGTCCGTCATATTTTATCTCTAATTTTTTTATGTTAATTCTATTATTAATTTGCAAATCTATTTTACAAAAATGAAAAGAATAATTTTACTAAGTATTTCCTATTTTATGTGTTTGCAAATGTTTGCACAACGCAGTAATTGCAGTGTTTCGCCAGAGCCAAACACGTTTACACAACAAGATGGTTCGGTAATCACTTTAGTTGCCTTTGGCAATGAACAAGAAAATTACTTGGAAACTCCCGAAGGTTATACCGTTTTGGTAAACAGCAATCATATTTTTGAATATGCATATATTGATGCCAATGGCAATTTAAGTCCAAGTGGAATTAAGGCAAGCAACAAAACTACTTTTGCAGGTAAAAATAGTTTTTCAAAAAACTTGCGTTACAGTAAAAGTCAAAAAGCAATATTGGCAGAAACATTTTCTCAACTTGCACAAAACATTGATAAAAATTTAGGCAAAGCAGGTCCACAAGGCTTTCCCGCCAAAGGAATTCACAAAGTTTGTGTGTTATTAATTCAATATCCAGACTTATTAGCCACTAATTCAAAATCTGTTTACGAAAATTTATTTAACCAAATAAATTATGGTGGTACAGGAAGTGTAAGAGATTACTATTTGCGTACATCTTACGGTCAATTAACCTTAAATTCTGATGTGTACGGTTGGTTCATGGCCGATAAAAATTACATCAATTATGGAAAAAGCAATGCTAATTACAGCGCAAATACCCGCGATTTGGTGCGCGATGCAGTAGTAGCTGCCGATTCTGCAGGCGTTGATTTTAGCCCTTACGACAATGATTTAGACAGTAAAATAGATGGATTACTAATTCTTCATGCTGGAATTGGTGCAGAAGAACAAAGTGCACCCAATGCAAATGACTATATTTGGAGTTTTAGAAGTACTTATTTTGGTACTTTATTAGTAGATGGAGTTTCAGTTTCATCTTATTGTATGTTTCCAGAAAAAAGATACAGCAATGCTTCTTATCCTGCAGTTGGAATTGGAGTAATTACCCATGAGTTTGGACATATTCTTGATTTACCCGATTTGTATAGCACACAAAGTAAAGGAGAGGGTTCAGGAAACTTTACAAATATGGCAGGCGGCCCATGGTTAAATGGCGAAAGAACTCCCTGCCTATTTGATGCATGGAGCAAAATGTCGTTAGAGTGGCACACGCCAACTATTATTTCGCAAATTGGTACTTATACTATTCCAAAATGTGCGGCTGATAGTAATTTTAGTTATAGAATAAATACTTCAAAAGTTACCGAATACTTTTTATTAGAAAACAAACAATTAAAAGGAAACGATAGATATATACCCGGAAAAGGTTTGGCTATTTGGCATATCAACGGCAATTATGCAAAATTACTTTCGGCTGGTGGAGGTAATAATGTAAACAACGATACTTCAAAATATGGAACTGGCTTAATGCAAGCCGATGGGTTACGTCATTTGGAAAAAGCAACAAACAGAGGCGATGCCGGAGATTTATATCCTGGTACTAGTAATAATAGAAGCTTTAGCGGAAGCACCAATCCTTCTTCTAACTTTTATCCAACTACTGCCGGTGGCGTGAGGGCCACTTCAAATGTTACTATTTCAAATATTACTCAAAACACCGATAGTTCTATTACATTTACTTTGGGAAGCAAAGCATTTTCATCGTTCGATGGTGGTGCTCTTAACGCTTGTGTGCCACATACCATTAACTTTAAAAACAATTCGCTTTTTGCCAATAATTTCAAATGGAATTTTGGTGATAGTTCCACTGAAGTTACTACTACAAATCCAACTTATACATTTACCAAAATAGGGAGTTATACGGTAACATTATATGTGCTTGATTCATTAAATAATGTCATTGACTCATCGAATCAAACTTTTAAAATAAACGCAAGTCCAAATGCTGTAGGAACAGTTACCAGAATAAATGCTGACTCGTTTTATTTTGTAAATAATTCG
>CAISTO010000340.1 GCA_903888395.1 uncultured Bacteroidota bacterium
GGTCCTTCAAAATTCCAAATACAGATTTTTTCATAATGAATTATTCCGATTTTTTTACTTCGAGGTGGTTCAACTATTTTCAGTCGGTCAGCTTTTACTCAAGAAGGAAATTTAGGGGTTCCAATGGCAGATGAAAATAATAAATTATTTTTAAAATATCCAGATAATATCTATTCTGATTTTGAATCTTATGGTTTAATTGATTTGAATTATAAAGGCGATTATAATAGTAATACAATTTATTCACAAGGAGATTTTGTAAAAATAGATGAAGAAATAGATTTTGATTTTAATGAGACAGTGATTCAAAAAAATTCTATTTTACCTTCTCGTTTTTTTGTTTGTTTAAGCAAGGAGGGGGTAACAGCTAAACACCCTGTGGATCATACGAATATATGGAAAGAAGATAAATGTTCTAGAAATTTAAATGGTTGTTCTTTAAGGTTTAACAATACTGAAAATATTCCTTTTGGTTCGTTTCCTGCGACTTTAAGTTATGATTATAAATTACCAGGATCTTAATAAAAGCCTCTTAGAAGAATTAAGAAAAGAAAGTTTATCTTCAGATGATGAAATCTGCGGTTTTTTAGTAAAAAAAAATAACAATTATTATTTTAAAAAAATGATAAATATCCATCCAAATCCTAAAAGTTTTTTTCTTATATCTCCAAAAGAAAGCGACTATTCTGATGGATGTATAGTTTTTCATAGTCATCCAGAACATGTAAAAGAAAAAGGATTTTCTGAATGGGATTTAGAAAATCAAAAATATTTTTATTTGCCTATGCTTTTATATAGTGTAAATAATGATGAGTTTTATTACAAAAATATATGATAAACATAATTTTAGAAGGCGTGTTGGGAAAAACTCTAGGAAATTCATGGAGTTTAAATGTTAATTCTGTTTTAGAAGTTTTTGAAGCTATAGAAGCCAACACGAATAGAATAACAAAATTTTATAAAGATTTAGAAAAGACAATGACACATTTTGTTGTTTATATAGATGATAAAATGATGCCTCATCATTTATTAAATAGTAAAATTTTAAATTCTGGATCTACAGTAAAAATACTTCCTATTGTGCAGGGGTCTGAACCAACTACTATGATAATAATTGGATTAACTTTAATAGCTTTATCGATGGTTTTGGCAGTTGTATTAAGCCCAAAACAACCTAAAGATATAAAAACTAACTCAACAATCATTGGTGGAATAAGAAATGTTTTAAATAGAAACATAGCTGTACCTATTGGTTATGGAAGATTAAGAATAGGAAGTGCGGTTATTTCTAATGATATCGGAATTTCTGATTCCTCCGGAAAAGTTTACTCTCCTCCTCGCGCAAATGGAGTTTCTTTTTCTGGTTTTGGTGGAGGCGGTAACGTTCAAGTATATAAAAAATCAAATTAATAAAATATTATGTTTGTAATAAACACCATTCCTTCAGATCTAGCTATAGTCGATAAAGTCGGCAATATATTAGAAACGGATGAAAGACTAGTAACTACAGATTTAATTTGCGAAGGAACCGTTGAAGGCTTAGTTGATAAAGATGGCAATCTTTTAAAATATGTATCTGTAAATAATTCTTCTATTGATTCGAATTTGTGTTTGGGAAAAGGTGTTTATTATAACGATGTTCCTTTAATTGACAGTAAAGTAAATAAATTAAACTTTATAAATCTTGGTTTTAATATATCTTATGGAGAAGAGGTGAGTAGTCCTGCTGGTGAATTTCCTTCAACAATACATAGGTATAATCAAAAAATATATTTAAATGAGCTTGATTATACAAAAATAAATAATGACATTTTAAGAGCAAATCCATTAATATCTACTACACAGACTAGTGTTTTTTCTTTTCAGAACGTAGATGGCGTGTGCGCTCTCACATATGCTTCTCAAAAAGCTACGGTCAATAACACTTCGGATTTTGCTGCATTACTATTAGAATTAGATAGAGCTAAAAATAATTGCCAAGAGTTTAACCATAAAATACAAAATAAATATGCTGATTTAATTTCTGTTCACGTTAAAATAGATCAATTATTTAACACTGATTCAGGTGGAAGCACTCAAGCTGAATCGTTAGTTTATGTTATAGAGTTTAGTGAAGACAATTCTGCCAATAGACATTTTACAATTTGTTCGGTGGTGGGGGTATCTAAATCTGGTTATGTTAATGAAGTGGTTTTTCAATTAAAATTAAACAATCAAAAACAAAACTCTTATTATGTTAAAATTTATGCATTAAGCGCCAAAATACAACCAGGCAACGGTAAAGTCTTTAAAGAGTTTTCTGTTTCATCGATAATAGAGAAAGTTACAAATAGAGGTTCTTTTAATTATCCTTTTTCAGCTTTAGTAAAATCTTCAGTTAGTTCAAGACATTTTCAATCTGATCCTGCAAGAACATTTGACATGAAGATGTTAAAGATAAAAGTTCCGCAAAACTATGATCCAGAAGCTAGAGAATATGTTGATAATTGGAATGGGAATTACGATGGTTTTCTAAGATGGACTGATAATCCTGCGTGGATATATTACGATTTATGTACTAATTCTAGATATGGAATTGGTAATGGTAAGATTTTTGAAAAAGATCTTAATAAGTGGGAGCTTTATAAAATATCTAAATATTGTGATGAATTAGTTAAGTCTAACGAACCCATAAGATGTCCTGAATTTTCTTTTTATAGAAAAAATGACGATGACAAAAATTGTATATTTGTTGCAAAAACAGATGCGATTTCGTTGTCAGATTTTATAAAAAAATTTCCACCAGTAAAAGTAGTCTCTAATACGATTTCCAGTAGTTCAGGTGATAATGGTGGACTTTGCAACTCTATTATATTTTTATACGATATGCTCGATTCAAATAATAATAAATTAACCGTAGGGCTTAAAAAAATTATCTGGTCTATAGAAGATTTAGGAACATCATTTAAAATAAAATTAATAAATGATTTTGGCCCAAGAAGAGCTTTTGAAAATGAGCCTACTGGAGATTTATTAAAATATTTTATTGCATATTGTGAGTTTGAAAAAACAGATGGAGTTTTAAAAACGAAAATAGCAAGATCTGTAAAAAATTCAGAATCTGAAGCTAAAAGTAAAATATTAGATTGGTTTGCGTCGAACATAAATGAGCCAAAATACTCTAAGTATATAAATTCTGTAATAAATAAATCTTGTTTTAATAATGATCTATCAGATGGATCTATTGTAAATGGAAAATGTTTGCCTAGAGTTAAAAATTTTAGAGATCCATTAGAAGCAAGATTTTCAGCAAACGTGTTGATAGATAATGAAACAGATTGTTTAAAAGTTTTAAATGATTTAGCATCAATTTTTAGAGGTTTAACTTATTATAAAAACAACTTAATAACAGCAACGATTGATGTTGATAAAAAGACTTCTTATATTTTTAATAATACTAATGTAAAAGATGGATTATTTACTTATTCAAGTGGTAGCTTAGAAGCTTTATATACTGTGGCGAAAATAATGTATAAAGATAAATTCAATAATTTTAATGAACAGGTTGAAATAGTTGAAGATACTAAAATGATGGGTGATTATGGAATCATAACAAAAGAAATTTTAGGCTTTGGTATTTCTTCTAGAGGTCAAGCTAGAAGAATAGGAACGTGGATGTTAGCTACAAATAGATTTGAAAACCAAACAATAACTTTTTCAACAGATTTGCAAGGTTTAAATTTAAAACCAAGTGATGTAATTCAAGTGCAAGATCAATATAAAAACGATTCTTTTTTACAAGGAAGAGTTACTTCTGTTGATTATGCATCAAAATACATAACAGTTGACAGAAAATTAAATTTAAATTTAGCTGGATGCGTAATAAAATTTATTTTTGATAATATTCCTAAATCAATAGAAGATTTAAATGCTTTATCTTCAGTTTCTTTGTCGGATGTGGATTCTTTAAACGCATCTGATGTGGTAGAGTTAAAAATAGATAGAATAGAAAATAATACCAATAAAATTTATTTTGACGAAACTTATAATTACAATTTAATAACAAGAATTTTACCATCAGTTCCTTTTGTAATTATAGATCAAACAACGAATTATAGCAAGAATTTATATAAGGTCGTAACTATTTCAGAAGTTGATAATAATGAATATTCATTTTTTTGTATAAAACATGATCCTTCAAAATACGAAGCTCTAGATCAAAATGCTTTTGAAAATCCAAATTCAAATAGCATAAACAATACTATTGTGTTTTCTTCTTATGATAATTTACAAGAAATAGATTTAACACTATGTGCAAATTATTATACATTAAATCAAAAATTAACTTATAATACTATTAGTCAGTCTAAAATAGACTATTATTTAAATGATGCTTCTTCAATATCTGCTGATCCTAATTTCGCTACTTTAACTATTAATTTTACAACAATATACGCTTATTTAGAATTAAATTCTAAAATAACTGAAATTTTAAACGCTTCTGGAGGTATTGTTTGTAAAGTCACATTTAAAAATCAATCTATCAAGTTTTTATCTCCAGCTTCGTCTTATTCTAATAAAACTATTTTTCTTGGAAACTACTCATTTGGTGGGCAAATATCAGCTTTATCTTCAATAAAATTTTATTTATACAACAAAAATTTCCAAATAATAGAAGTGTAATATAATATATGCCTTTAATTACTGGTCAAAATTTAACGGATTATGCGCCTTTTTTAATATCTGATTTGATATTAAGTAACAAAAGCGATTTTACTTCTTTAAATTATTCATTGTCTCCAGAAAGTTTTGGTTTGCCTTTTGATTCGAAGTTCGTTTCTGGAAGTGTTGCTCAAAGCTCTTTAAATTTTTCTTTATCCATCGTTGATCCGTATAATAATAAAACGATAACTAATTCTATAGTTTTATCGGATGTTTTTTCTGGTATTAAAGTTGATTTATATACTCAAAATAGAGATTACATTGGCAATCTAATTCAAAATACCAACGACACTCAAATACAAATAAATTCAGAATCGTTTTCCAATCTTATAGGCGGATATACTGGTTTTGATAATCTTAATAATTTAAGAACGTTTTTTATAGACTTTTCTACTTACGACTTAAATGGTAATTCTGATGTTTATTATTTTTTAGCTAATTATCCTAAAGTAAATATAACGGGTTTTGATATAAAAAATTTAAACCCCATTTCAGTAACTCCTTTAGTAGATGATTTCAAATTTTTAAAATCTGTTGATTTTTATGCCGTTCCAAACCCAAGCGTAGTTCCTTTCTCTGGAACTTATGATTTTACAAATAGTGGTATTTTTACTTCTTCTTTTGATTATGAATCGAATAGATATCAACAAACTTTTTCTATATCCCCGCCTTCTTACGTTGATAACGATTTAAATATAACGTTGCCTTTTAATATTGTTGCGATTCCTAATGATTATTTATATACTGGAGCTTATTTTTTATCTTCAGGTATTAAGTCTTCTTATTATAATACGGATTCTGTACCAGCATCAATTAATAATATTACTGGTTATATAAGTTGTTCACAGAATATTTTTGATAAAAATTTAGATACGCAAGCGATTATTAAATGGGATGCCATAAAAACAAATAATTCATTATCTTTTGAAACATATGTTTATGAAGATGGGATAGATAATGCAAATTATGTATTCGCTTCTAACAATACTAATGTAGAAGCTATAAGTCAGATAAATTACGGTACTGGACAGGATTTAATTCGCAACAAAGATCAGTCTACTTATTATTCTGGAACTGAACCAATTTTTAAAACTTATGGTTCTTCAGGAATTTCTTGGTCTGATCATACTTTGTTTATAGATAATTACTATTCTTTGCCATTAGGTTTATACAATACTGGTAAAAATTTAAACTATGTAACAGAAGTAAGAATAGCGTCCGGAATTTCTAATTCTTCAGAGTTGTATTTTGTATATTATTATGATTACGCTTCAGATGTTTTTAATATAAAACCAAGTGGTGGTCAATGGTCTGGAAGTATTTATACTGGAACATATACAGGGCAAAGATATACGGGGGCTTATTCTGGTTATAGTGGAAAATCTCCTACTCTTTTAACATCTGAAACGGGTATTCTTTTAGCTAAAAGAATCACTGGAAATTCTAATTTTATTCTTTCTGAATTTGAGCCAAAAGTAAAATTTCCAATAAAACCGAATAAAAATTATGAAATAAAAGTAAGAGCTTCGTATCAAGATGGAAGCTATTCAGATTTTTCAGAAACTTTAGTTTTTAATTCTGGACAGATACAGAATGTTGTTACAGGTGTTTTTCCAAATAAATATGTTATTGATGGTCTAGGCGTTAGTGGATATATACCAAAATTCTCTGATTCAGATACTTTAACAACTGGTACATTGTATTATAGTGGTAGTAATAATTTAGTATTTACTGAATTGCCGACGACTACAAATACCGAAGAATTATATAAATTAGTAATCGAAGACAATATAATTAAAAAACAATTGGACGCTGGTAATGGAACTGCGTTAATTGATACTTTTACTCAAATAAGTCATGCATTTATAGTTGGAGATGTTGTTCGGTTTGATGGTTCTAATTGGTACAAAGCTCAAGCAGATAGCGCCGAACATGCTGAAGTCCAAGGTGTTATAAGAAATATAGTTGATGCAAATACTTTTAAATTGGTATACGATGGATTAATTGAAGGATTAAGCGGTTTAGTGCCAGGAACTGTTTATTTTTTATCACCATATACCGCTGGAGCAGTTACCGCTACAGAACCAAGTGCTTTTCTACAAGTTACAAAACCAGTTTATTTTGCTTTAACAAGCACAAGTGCTAACGTTTTAACGTATCGTGGATTTGTAATTGGACCTACTACTGGATCATCAGGAAGTTCTGGAACTAGTGGAAGTAGCGGAACTAGCGGTTCTTCAGGAACCAGCGGAAGCAGTGGGACTGCTGGCACTTCTGGAAGTAGTGGAAGTAGCGGAACCAGCGGAAGCAGCGGAAGCAGTGGGACTGCTGGCACTTCTGGAAGTAGTGGAAGTAGCGGAACTGCTGGCACTTCTGGAAGTAGTGGTACTAGTGGAAGTAGCGGTTCTTCAGGAACCAGTGGAAGCAGCGGAAGCAGTGGGACTGCTGGCACTTCTGGAAGCAGTGGAAGTAGCGGAACTTCTGGTGAAAGCGGAACCAGCGGAAGTAGCGGTTCTTCAGGAACCAGCGGAAGCAGCAGCGGAACCAGTGGGACCGCTGGCACTTCTGGAAGTAGTGGAAGTAGCGGAACAAGCGGAAGCAGCGGAAGCAGCGGAAGCAGTGGGACTGCTGGCACTTCTGGAAGTAGTGGAAGTAGCGGAACCAGCGGAAGCAGCGGAAGCAGTGGGACTGCTGGCACTTCTGGAAGTAGTGGAAGCGCCGGAACTGCTGGCAC
>CAISTO010000341.1 GCA_903888395.1 uncultured Bacteroidota bacterium
TAACTCAGCCTCTGGATACTCCAAATAATTGTTCAATAAAACTAATTCCGAAGCTTTCATCTTTTTAAAATTTCCGGAAAAATTATTACCATGTTTTCTGTAATAGGCTAATTTATCGGGAATAAATCCAATTTCATGGTCCTTTGATATTTTAATCCACATGCTCCAATCTTCTATCGGACATTCTTCATCATAAAGTCCCACTTCTTTTATTACCGAAAGCTTGATTAGCACTCCAATGGCAAAAATAAAATTCTCCTTTAATAAGTCATGGAATAAATAACCTGTTTTAGCACGATTTTCTATATACGGAACTGTTTCATTGATATTTTGATTGTAAATATATCCATTGCTCGAAACCATTGCAAACTGAGGATTTTCTTCTAAATAGGCTACTTTTTTTGCAATGCTATCGGGTGTTAACCAATCATCGGTCGACATTGACATGATGTATTTTCCTTTACATAAATCAATGGCAAAATTAATATTACTAGAAATACCAAAATTAGAAGTTCTTTTAACTATTGAAAATGGAATTTTAGAGTCAGAAAGTAATTGATTAGCTATTTCAAATGAATGATCGGTGGAGAGGTTATCTATAAAAATGATTTCAATGTTCTGATAGGTTTGTTCTAAAAGAGAATTTAAACATTGTGTAATGTAATTTTCGTGATTCCAACAAATACAAATTATACTAACAAGCGCTTTCTCATTTTTTTCTGTCATATATTGTCTTATTGAATATTATTAGCATCGAAATAAAATACAGGAAATAGTTTATGGCATATGCATACACTGAACCAATTCCTCCGTACAAATTTATTAAACTCATAGTTAGTATTACTAACAAAGTTGAGAAAAATATTTCAGAAATGATAAATATTTTGGTCATTGCTTTCGCAATCATTTGAAATGCAAGCAACCAACTTGCAATTTTAAAGAAATCGCCTATTAATTGTGGTAAAAAATACACCTCCATCATTTCAAATTTTTGACTAAATACAATGTTTATTACCAAATTTTTGAATAAAAAAACCAAAACTAATATGATAAATGTAGCTGGAAGAATAATTTTATATCCTTTAAAAATCTCTCTTTTTAATAAGCGGTTATCTGTTATTTCCGACAATTTTGGTAAATAATAAATTGATAAAGTGGTGGTAATAACTGTTAAATACAAATTGGAAAGTCTATTGATTCCTTCATAATATCCCACTGTTTCCGCATCTATTTCGTTTAATAAATAGTTTCTAATAATAATTTGTGAAACCGGAACAGTTGCCGCACTTACTATGGCCATCAATGAAAACTTTGATAAATTTACAAAATCAGATTGCTGAATATTGATGTCTTTTATTGATTTCCATTTTACCAATTCAATTTTACTTTTATAAAAAATGATGATAATAAAAACAATGGATTGATAAGTAATTGCAGCTAATAACGCACCATAAACTCCCGCATAAATTACTAAAATAATAGAAAACGCAAGTCCAATTAAACTTGACCAAATTCCAATAAAATTATATTTTCTAAATTCTTTTAATCCATTTAAAATGGCAATAAATAAAGAATAACTGGCATAAAAAAAGATGGTAAATCCAAAAATAATTAAAATGGATAAATAATTCTCCGCATGGTCTTTAAAGAGTATTTTAGCCCAAAATGATGCAAATAATATAACTGTTAAACTAATAAGGGTAGAACAAATTAAAGTAATTACTACAGCTGCTTTGATGATTTTTTTTTGCCTGAACTCATCATTTTTAAATTCTGCCAAATACTTAATTACTCCGTTTGTTACTGCGCCTGTAGAAAGCACCAATGCAATGGAAATAAAACTACTTAATTGCCCTAATAATCCCAAACCTTCTGGTCCTAAATGAATGGCTATTATTTTTGCAGTAAAAAATGCGGTAAATAATTTTACAACAGTAGCTGCTCCCGTAAAAACAGAAACATTGATGAGTTCCGATGAACGTATTTTTTTAAAAAATCTTTTCAAAAATCTTATGATGTAAATAAATTAACTACTCTAATTACTTCATTTACTTCCTCCTCAGTCATCACTTGACTAATGGGTAAACTAATTACTTCTTGATGAATTTTTTCAGTAATTGGTAAATTTAAAGAAGCTAATTCTTTGTAAGCAATTTGATGGTTTGGCGCAATTGGATAATGAATTACTGTTTGAATTCCATGAGCTAGTAAAAATGATTGGAAAGCACTTCTATCTATTACTCGTACCACAAATAAATGCCAAACATGTTTGTTATTTGCATCTATACTTGGTAATTGAACCAACGGATTTTTGATGTGAGCTAAATATGTATTGGCAACATGGTTTCTTTTTAAATTGTCAGCATCTAATTGAGCTAGTTTGATGCGTAAAAAAGCTGCTTGTAATTCATCTAATCTGCTATTGGTTCCTTTGTAAATATTTTCATATTTTTTATGTGAACCATAATTTCTTAGCGCGCTTATTACCTCCGCTAATTCATCGTCATTGGTTGTAATTGCACCGCCATCGCCTAATGCACCTAAGTTTTTGCCAGGGTAAAAACTATGTCCGGCTGCATGTCCAACTGATCCTGATTTTTTGTTTTCATATAAGGCACCATGCGATTGAGCTGCATCTTCAATTACTTTTAAATGATATTTTTCGGCAATGGCATTGATTGGTTTCATATCTGCCATTTGACCATACAAATGAACAGGAATAATGGCTTTTGTTTTTGCGGTAATATGTTTTTCAATCAATTCAGGATTGATATTGAAACTTAATTCGTTTGGCTCAACTAAAATTGGCACTAAATTATTGGCGGAAATGGCCAAAATACTAGCTATATAAGTATTGGCAGGAACTATAATTTCATCACCATCTTTAAAAATACCCAATTCTTTATAGGCCCTAATAATTAAAATAAGTGCATCTAAACCATTGGCAACGCCAATGCAATGTTTGGCTTCGCAATAGTGAGCATATTCTTTTTCAAATGCTGTTACTTCATTGCCCATGATAAACCAACCCGATGCTAAAACACGAGTAAAGGCTTGTTCAAAGGCTTGTTGATAGGTAAGGTTTATTTTCTTTAAGTCAAGAAAAGGAATGTTCATTTTTGGGGTAAATTTGATTGTTTGAGATGATTAGGTCACAAAAGGTGCAATTTATAAATTTATTTCAATAATGCACTTTGTTTTTTAAAACGAATAAACGCTTCGTAATCTCTGATATAATCTTCATTTTCATAAGGCAAAGATGCCAAAACGAGGCAAATAGCACCAGATGAAAAATTAGATAAATCGCGCCAAATTCCAGGTTTTATATTTAATCCATAATAAGGTCTGCTTAACTGAACTGTTTTTTTATTAATGCCATCATCAAGCGTTACATCAAAACTACCACTTGCAGCTATTATTAATTGTTCTAACTCTTTATGTCCGTGAGCACCGCGCGATTCTCCACCTGGAATATCGTATAAATAATAAATTCTTTGAATAGAAAAAGGAACGTGAATGAAGTTTTCAACCACAGTAATATTCCCAGCACGGTTATGTATTTTGGATAATTGTAATACCGAACAATCAAAAATGGTA
>CAISTO010000342.1 GCA_903888395.1 uncultured Bacteroidota bacterium
AAATTTTCAATTGTGGGAAGCCAATGATTTTGAACACAGATTAGCTCCTCAAAAATTGCTTGATATTATTCAACTTTCAGAAAAAGTTTTAGGAATAAAAGATCATGAAATTGAAGTAGAGTATCAAGCTGAAACCATTGGAAAATTTGACTTAAACTTTAATGGGAAAGATTTTTTGTTGGTAAACAAACAAACCGATTGTTTGGCTAAAGATAATTGTGGCATTCCAACTGAAAAACTAAAAGTAAAACTAATGGAATTAGTTCCAGAAATGAACGCTTGCACACCAGGAGGTGGATGTTGCTAAGTAACTAATAGAACAAGTCAACTTTGCCGTCATTCAGAAGGAAACTCCTTTCCAAGGCAACCAGCTTTGAAATATAAAAGTGGGTTAAAAACAAAGGAGATGCGCTGCATGACGCAACTTATTGCGAGGCACGAAGCAATCTCACAAAAGGATTGCCTCACTTCCCTCGAAATGACGAAACACCAAAACATTACATAAACAATGAATTCAAACAAAACAATTGCACAACAAAAACGATTAAGTTTCTTAGATCAATATTTAACACTTTGGATATTTTTAGCCATGGGTATTGGCGTATCCATTGGTTATTTTATTCCGTCATCGGCTAATTTTATCAATTCTTTTTCGAACGGAACTACCAATATTCCTTTGGCTATTGGTTTAATTTTGATGATGTATCCCCCGCTTACAAAAGTAAAATTCGAAAAAATTCCAACCTTATTCAACAATAAAAAATTATTGTTTGTTTCATTTTTCATCACGTGGATTGTTGGTCCGTTTTTGATGTTTTTTTTAGCAATAACTTTTTTAAAAGATTATCCTGATTACATGACAGGCCTAATCATTATTGGTCTTGCACCATGCATAGCCATGGTAATTGTTTGGAACGAATTGGCAGGTGGAAACCGAGAATATGTAGCAGGTTTAGTAGGAATCAATAGTATTTTACAAGTGCTTTTTTTCAGTGTTTATGCTTATTTTTATTTAGAAATTATGTTGCCATTTTTTGGAATAAAAGCTTTAAGCATTGACATAACAATAGGCGAAATTGCCAAAACTGTTGGTGTATATTTAGGAATTCCTTTTGCCATGGCAGTAATTAGCAAACTAATATTAACGAAATCAAAAGGGGAAGAATGGTTCAATAGAAAGTTTATTCCTGCCATTTCTCCCATTACATTAATTGCTTTGCTTTTTACCATTGTAATCATGTTTAGTTTAAAAGGTCAAATGATTGTGGATATCCCTTTTGATGTAATCAGAATTGCCATTCCATTGGTCATTTTCTTTGCCATCATGTTTAGTCTTACTTTTTTTGCAAGTAAATTTTTTGGCGCTGATTACGCACAAAATGCAGCTATTTCTTTTACAGCATCTGGCAATAATTTTGAATTAGCCATTGCTGTTGCCATTGGTGTTTTTGGTATCAATAGCGGACAAGCATTTGCCGGAGTAATTGGTCCGTTGGTGGAAGTTCCAGCATTAATTTTATTGGTGAAATTTGCTTATTATTTAAAAACAAAACTTTATAAAAATGAAACTTTATAACAACTTAAATAATTCGATAATTGAATTGATTAAAGAATTTGATTTAATTACAGAAAACAGAAAACTAGAACTTGAAAATATATCATTAGTAATCAATGAAAGTTTAACAAATTTTGGTAAGGCGGAAATTACTGTAATCTGTACACATAATTCTCGTAGAAGTCAGCTTGGACAGCTTTGGATAAAGGTAGCAGCCATACATTATAATATAAAAAATATTGATACATTTTCAGGTGGAACGGAAGCCACTTCATTCAATTTTAGAATGGTAAATGCCCTAAAAGAATATGGTTTTAAAGTGAGGAAATTTGATGAAAATGTAAATCCAAAATACCATATTACATTAGGCGAAGAAGATGAAAGCATGGATATTTTGTATTCAAAAGTTTATTCAGAAAATTACAATCCACAATCCAATTATATAGCCATTATGGTGTGTAGCCAAGCCGATAAAGGTTGCCCGTTTGTTGCTGGAGCATTTAAACGAATTTCATTGCCATATTTAGACCCAAAAGAGTTTGACGATACTGAACTAGAAAGCATCAAATACCTTGAAAAAGTAAAAGAAATTGGAAGAGAAATGCTTTATACCTTAAGTAAAATAACAAAAAAATAATCAATAAAAAAAGGTGTTCAATTTAAAACCGAACACCCTTTTTTTTATATATTTTATGTTTAAAATTAACGACTTAAAAACATACTTTTTTGGTTTTTTAATTGACGGAAATGTGGGTCATTTAAATCTTTTATAAAACGAATTGCTTCACCTGTAGATTTCATTTCTGGGCCTAATTCT
>CAISTO010000343.1 GCA_903888395.1 uncultured Bacteroidota bacterium
GCTTTTTCAAACTGCCCGTCACCAGTTGGATTATATTCAATAATATTTACCTTTGCAGGCACTTTTTTGCAGAATTTCAGCAATAATTTAGCATCTTCTATGCTTTCATTAAAGTCTTTAAATGCTATATATTCAAAGGTAATTCTACTTTTTGTTTTAGCGTAAAAATGTTGCAATGCTTTGCCAACAGCTTCCAAACTATTACTTTCATTGATAGGCATGATCAAATTACGTTTTTCGTCACTGGCTGCATGAAGCGAAAGTGCTAATCGGAATTTCACATTGTCGTCACCTAATTTTTCTATCATTTTTGCAATGCCAGCAGTACTTACCGTAATGCGTTCATTGCTCATGTTTAAACCTTCGGGTAAAGTGATTTTTTTAATGGCAGCCATTACATTGCTATAATTAAGCAATGGTTCGCCCATTCCCATAAACACAATATTGGTTAATGGTTTTCCGTAATGGTTTTTGGCCCAATTTTTTATATGAACTACTTGGTCGTAAATTTCGGCAGGAGTTAAATTACGCTCGCGTTTCATGGTTCCTGTTGCGCAAAACTTACATGTTAAACTGCAACCAACTTGGCTGCTTACACATGCGGTCATTCTATCTTCGGCAGGAATTAAAACGCCTTCTACCAAAAAACCATCGTGCAAACGGAAACTACTTTTTATCGTTTTATCGTCACTTACTTGTTTGTCCTGAATTTTTATGTGATTGATACAAAATTCATCATTCAACAAAGCCCTTAACTCTACTGAAAGATTGCTCATTTCATCGAACGAAATAGCAGATTTTTTCCAAAGCCATTCATACACTTGCTGGCCTCTAAAAGCAGGTTGTCCTTTTTTTACAAAAATGGCTTTTAACTCATCTAACGTGAGTTCACGAATATCTATTTTGTTCAATACTTTGAATGATAAGTCAATATTGTTTTGCGAAAACTTAGAATTCGTCATTGCGAGGCACGAAGCTTCCGACAAATCAGAATCACAGAGGGATTGCTTCTTACAACCATTGACATTTTTAAAAACTAATTTTTAAATAAAATAAAAACCACATAGACACATAGAATACATAGCTTTTGTTTCAGGTTACTTTATATTTTATAGTAAATTATTCCATTAACAATGTGCGTTGGGTCGGCAAAAAAGCGGGCCAGCCCAGGCCTTGTGCGTGGAAGCATTTTTTTGCCTTGATTTTTTGTTTCTTTTTCATCTAAGGAAAAAGAAAGAAGAAAAAAAGGATTTGCTTTAATTTACTACAAACTTCTTATTTAAATTCAGCTATAACTGTTTTTCCACCTTTCACCACTTGGTTAAGGTTTACATTTATTTTAGTACCTAATGGCAAATACAAATCTACACGAGAACCAAATTTTATAAAACCCATTTCTGCACCTTGTTCAGCTTGCTGCCCTTCTTTTACATACCAAACAATTCGTTTTGCTAATGCTCCCGCAATTTGACGGAACAATACCGAAACACCATCAGCTTTTTCAATTACTGTAGTGGTACGTTCGTTTTCAGTTGATGATTTTGGATGCCAAGCTACTAAATATAAACCTTTGTGGTATTTAAAATATTTTACTATTCCACCTATTGGATTGCGATTTACATGCACATTGAAAGGACTCATAAATACAGAAACTTGAATTCTTTTTTCGTTGTAGTATTCATTTTCCATTACTTCTTCAATTACTACCACTTTTCCATCTGCAGGGCAAATTACTTGGTTTTCATTTTGTGTAACTGTAACTGTTGGGTTTCTGAAAAATTGTAGTATAATGATCAAAAATACCACTGATAAAAATAAAATGGAGTTGATTAACCAATTAATTTCGGTAAAACCAATGGCAAAATTTGAGGCAAATAAACCTATTAATGTAATAAGTATCGTAGCTTTTCCTTCTTTATGTAGCATGTATTAAAAGTGTTTTGAACTGGCAAATATAAAAAAAGCTACTAAATTTTGATTTTTTATTTCTATTAGTTGCATTTTTCAAGAAATTTAAACCGACAAACACAAATTAAAGTTAATCATAAAAATGACTTAAAACAATTAAGCACTTTTTTGGTATATCTATTTAGACTAAATACAAATAGTTCAATATTTTTTTTAAATTTGCAATGCTAAACTTAAATAAAAGTTAGGAAATGTCAGATACACAGGAAGTTGATATAATTGATCAGGTAGTAAGCCAAGAATACAAATATGGTTTTAGTACAGATATAGAAATGGAAACAGCTCCAATGGGGTTGAGCGAGGATATAGTTAGGTTCATTTCTTCTAAAAAAAATGAACCCGAATGGATGTTGGAATGGCGTCTAAAAGCATACCGTTATTGGTTAACTTTAGAGGAACCGAATTGGCAGAATTTTGATTTGAAACCAATCAATTACCAAGATATTATTTATTACGCTGCTCCAAAAGAAAAAATCAAATTAGATAGTTTAGATCAAGTAGATCCAGAATTATTGAAAACATTTGAAAAATTAGGCATCAGTTTGTCAGAACAAAAACGCTTATCAGGCGTAGCAGTGGATGCAGTTTTTGATTCTGTTTCAATAGCTACTACTTTTAAAGATCAATTATACGAAAAAGGTGTGATTTTTTGTGCAATCAGTGAAGCATTGCACGAGCACCCAGAATTAGTAAAAAAATACATTGGTTCTGTAGTTCCTTATACCGATAATTATTTTTCGGCTTTAAACGCAGCCGTATTCAGCGATGGAAGTTTTGTTTATATTCCAAAAGGCGTTCGTTGCCCTATGGAACTTTCTACTTATTTCCGCATCAATGCTGAAAATACTGGTCAGTTTGAACGCACCTTAATAATAGCTGATGATAATAGTTATGTAAGTTATTTGGAAGGTTGCACCGCTCCAATGCGCGATGAAAATCAATTACACGCAGCTGTGGTAGAATTAATAGCCATGGAAAAAGCGGAAATTAAATACTCTACGGTCCAAAATTGGTATCCTGGTGATAAAGATGGAAAAGGTGGAATTTATAATTTTGTAACTAAGCGCGGAAGTTGTGAAGGTGCACATTCAAAAATTAGCTGGACACAAGTAGAAACTGGTAGCGCCATTACTTGGAAATACCCAAGTTGTATTTTAAAAGGTGATTATTCAACGGGAGAATTTTTCTCGGTAGCTGTTACTAATAACAGGCAAATTGCCGATACTGGCACCAAAATGATTCATATTGGTAAGCATACCAAAAGTAGAATTGTATCGAAAGGAATTTCGGCTGGTAAATCGCATAATTCATACAGAGGTTTAGTAAAAATAAATAAACGTGCAGAAAATGCGAGGAATCATACCCAATGTGATAGCATGTTAATTGGCGATAGAAGTGGAGCGCATACTTTTCCTTATATTGAAATTAACAATAAAACTGCACAAGTAGAACACGAAGCAAGTACGAGTAAAATTGGTGAAGATCAAATATTTTATTGTAACCAACGTGGAATTGGAACTGAAGAAGCAGTTGGATTAATTGTAAATGGTTTTTGTAAAGAAGTATTGAACCAATTACCCATGGAATTTGCAGTAGAAGCACAAAAGTTATTAGCGGTAAGTTTAGAGGGTTCGGTTGGATAGATTATAGTTAATGGTCGATAGACCATAGAAAAATTCAAATAAATATTATTTGCTATGGACTATCGTCCATGGTCTATAAACAAAAAAAAGATGTTATCAATAAACGATTTAAAAGCAGAAATAGAAGGTAAAAAAATCCTGAATGGATTAAGTTTAGAAGTTAAAGCTGGTGAAATACATGCCATTATGGGTCCAAACGGAGCTGGTAAAAGCACACTTTCATCGGTATTAGCAGGCCGTACGGAATATGAAGTTACAAGTGGAAGTGTTTCTTACGAAGGTAAAAATTTGTTGGACATGAGCCCTGAAGACAGAGCCCGCGAAGGTTTGTTTTTAGCATTTCAATATCCTATAGAAATTCCAGGTGTTTCCACTACCAATTTTTTAAAAACAGCCGTTAACGAAAAACGTAAATACTTGGGTTTAGATCCAATGGAAGCAACTGATTTTTTGAAAATGATGCGCGAAAAAATGGATTATGTAGAAATGGATAAATCATTGACTTCTCGTTCGTTAAATGAAGGATTTAGCGGTGGTGAAAAGAAAAGAAATGAAGTATTTCAAATGGCCATGCTTGAACCTAAATTATGCATTATGGATGAAACCGATTCAGGTTTAGACATTGATGCTTTGCGTTTGGTTTCTAATGGTGTAAATAAATTAAGAAATAAAGACAACGCATTTTTAGTCATTACACATTATCAAAGATTATTAGATTATATAGTTCCAGATTTTGTGCATGTATTGTACAAAGGCAGAATAGTAAAAAGTGGTGACAAAGAATTAGCAAAAGAACTGGAAGCAAAAGGCTACGACTGGATAAAACAAGAAGTAGAAGCTAATTCATAAAAATTCCAAATGTAAAATTCGAAGCACGAAATATTATTGTAAATATTTGTGTTGAGTACAGAATTTTAAGTCAAGAATTTTATTTAAAATATTTCGAATTTCATTATTCGAATTTAGAATTTAATAAAAGATGTTAATAGAAAATATAAAAACAGCGTTTACTCAATACAAAGACCAAGCGGAAGTGAGTGGTTTTTCTGCATTGCGTGAGCAAGCTTATAATGAGTTTGAAAAATTAGGATTGCCAACTACTAAAAATGAAGAATGGAAATACACTAATTTAAAAGTTTTGGCAAATACAAATTTTGAATCAACTTGTGTAAGCAGTGGAAATAATAAAGCATTTTTGCAAAATGCTTTATTGAATAAAATTACTGCCAATAAATTGGTTTTTGTAAATGGAACTTTCAATTTAGAATTATCGGAAATAATAGAAAAAGACAATAATATTTTTATTACTAATTTAGCTAAAGCTCGATCATTACATGCTGAAATATTTAACCAACATTTTGGTAAATATGCCAACATTGAAAACAA
>CAISTO010000344.1 GCA_903888395.1 uncultured Bacteroidota bacterium
AAAGTTTTGCTTTTGCAACAGGTTTAAATCAAAATTGGGGAATGTTTGCTCCCAATGTTTTTAAGGAAGATGGTTGGTTAATTTATGAAGGAATTACGCTAAATAATGACACTTTAGATTTGAATAATAACAATCAAAAAGCACATTATAAAAAACCTGAAAATATTTTAAAAACAGTGAAAAATGATCGTTGGAGAAAGTATGCTGAATACTTAATTATGCAAGACAGAGCTTGGCTTCGTGAGCCTTTTCATACTTATGTTTTAAACCAAAACAAGGATTTAAATTTGAAGCAATTGAACATTATTTATATGATAGAACTAACACCTGCTCCAGGAGGAAAAGCGACCATCACAAAGGTGAATTTGAATGAATGATTAATACTTTCTATTAAGTCTTATATTTACTGATAAATAAAGCATTTGTTTGTCACTATAGAGGTATTGAGTTATATAACCAATACAATATGTATATGATGATTTAGGACTAATTCGTAACATAAAATTGGTGGGTATTAAATATTCACTTTTTGCTTTTTTATTGAAAGAAAAACTCATATCGTTAGTATTTATTTCATCAAAATTTGTATATAAAATATGCTCCATTCCTATTTTTATCTTTTTTGTTAACTTAATAGCAGTTTGTAAATACACAAAATCACTACCCTCATTTATGATATCATTATTACAATATAAAATGCCAGCATTGTTGTTAGGAGTTCCAAAAGTATATACAATTTGTTTATTAATTACACGTGGCTTAGAAGATGTCATTATTGGTGAAAATATAAAACTAGCTCCTATATGGTGAAATTTACCGAAATCGTAACCAACTTTTGGAATAAATAATATTAATGGAAGTACTCCAAATCCAGATTCACCACTTATGGGAATTATTGAAAAGGCAGTATTTAATTCAAAAATATTTCCAATTCCCACCCCAAAACTGTTTAATAAAACATAAGTATTTGTATAAATAGTTTCTTTATGCTTTAACCTAAAACCATTATAGTATAGTCCACCACGATTGTAGGAAGCATCATTTTTATAATATTTTTCTTCGTTCGATAAACTGTCTTGTGCAAATAAATGCATTATGCTAAAAACTAATAAGAGGGTGTAACTGAGTTTTTTCATGCTTGGATTTGATTGCTTAAGCAATGATAATGAAATTAATTCATAAAAAACTTACAAGACTTCAATCAAAAAATTCTTCGTTTTATTGTAAGACTCCAACTAGCAATGTCATTAAGTTAAGTGAAATCCATTTCGACAAGCTCAATGACCGCGGGCGTTGAGCTTGTTGAAACGTTTATCATTTAAAATATAAAAGTTTAACTTAATGGCAACTGTCCATTGAGTTCATGTAATTCCATTTCCCCTTTTGAGGGGTGGTCGCAGACCGGGGTGGTTTAATATGATAAAGACGTTGCGTGCAACGTCTTTACAATTTTGTTTTTCTTCAAAAAAAATCTTTCTTTTTATTGTTCGACCCCAACTAGAAATGTCATTAAGTTAAGGGAAATTTATTTCGACAAGCTCAATGACCGCGGGTGTTGAGCTTGTTGAAACGTTTATCATTTAAAATATAAAAGTTTAACTTAATGGCAACTGTCCATTGAGTTCATGTAATTCCATTTCGAATTTCGTTTTTTGAATTTTGAATTTAGACTTTGCATGCAACGTCTCTACAATGTTTAAACCTCTTGCCAATGTTTGGGTATTCTATTTCGAATTTCGTTTTTTGAATTTCGTTTTTAGGCGTTGCATGCAACGTCTCTACAATGTTTAAATCTCATACCAATGTTTGGGCATTCCATTTCGAATTTCGTTTTTTGAATTTCGAATTTGAATTTAAATTCCTCCAATTATTTCCTTATTATTACAGCCTTTATGTATGCAA
>CAISTO010000345.1 GCA_903888395.1 uncultured Bacteroidota bacterium
AGGTAATGCAAAATTTTCTTGTCTTACAAATGATACATTGGTAAATTACCAATGGCAAAGTGACCTTGGGATGGGTTGGAATAATTTAAGTAATGCTGGTCAATACAGTGGAACGAGAACTAACTCACTGGAAGTTACAAATGTTACTTCAACTAATAATAATCAAAAGTTCCGTTGTATTCTAAAAGGCGATTGTTTGGCTGATACTTCAAAAGAGGCCACACTTAAGGTATTTGGTTTAGGTATTAAAGACGAAGTTGTTACTAAATTAAATGTGTATCCAAACCCAACAAAAGACCACATTACCATAGATAATGGTGATATCACAAAAATGTCAGGATATTCAATAAAAATATTTAATTCATTAGGTCAACAAAAATTCCAATCAGCCATTAACCAACAACAATTTACAATTGATATTACACAATGGGGTGGAAATGGTTTATATTTCTTAAACTTACTTGATGCCTATGGAAATATCATTGATGTAAAAAAGATTTTGTTGAATTAAAAAGTTTCAAAATTTTATTCATTACTAGAAAATTATTTTTAAAAAGGAGAGTCAAATGGCTCTCTTTTTTTGTTAATTAAAAAAACCAAGCATAAATTACAATAGCGTATTTTTCATATTTGTAAATTTATCAAGTGTTCTAACTATCAATTTCTGTAAATGAAAGCACTACATAAAAAAATAGAAGAAAATTATTATTTGCATTCGCCTAAATCCATCTGATTTTCCTATTTGGTGGCCAGAACCATCGTACAAATAATCTCCATCTAATTTCCCAATTTGACGACCTGAACCGTTATAAAGATAATTAGCATCTATTTTTCCTATTTGATGTCCGGTTCCATCGTACACATAATTTCCATCCACCTTTCCTATTTGATGTCCCGAACCATCATAAATATAATTTCCTTCCACTTTTCCTATTTGCCTACCTGAACCATTATAATAATAATTACCATTTGCCTTCCCAATTTGACGGCCAGAACCATCATACATATATTGAGCATTTGCAAAACCAACTGTTAGCAATAAAATTGTAAAAAGGATTAATTTTTTCATTTTTCAATTAATTAATTTGTTGAACAAACTTATGTTTATTTTTGAATAAAATTTTAATTATAAATGATATAACCTGATTTGCAGTTGCAATAAATATAACTCAAAATGAAACTGTAATGGAAGAAATTAAATTTATTAAAGAAGTTGTTTAAGCCTTTTTTATTTGCTCAAATGCCTACCCGTGTGAATGCTATTTTCAAATCTTATCATATGGTGGATTTAACTTTATAATTATTAGAAATATTGAAGTGTAAATTATGTTTCATAGTTTATATGTCAGCTTTATACTGACATATAAACTATAAAATATAATTTATTATGCTGAAGTTAAATTATATTTTGTATCATTGCAGTCAGGTTTATCCTGACATTATTACTATGAAAAGTAAAAATATATCAACACAATCCAGTGAACTGTTAACTTATTTCTTTGGGAAAAATAAAGCATGTTTTGGTTATCATGATGCTTTTAAGGCAATGCCATCAGTAAAGAAAAGTACACTAAGAGAATTACTAAGTGACATGACAAAACGTGGACTTTTGATGAGATTGAAAAACGGAATTTATTACGTTATTCCTTACGAAGCGGATGCTGAAAAATTTATGCCCGATTGGCATTTGATAGCAGAAAACTTAGTTAATGATGCCCAATACTATATTGCTTATTATTCAGCTTTGCATATTCATAATCTAATTACCCAGCCATCTTTAAAAGAACAAATTGTGGTTTCAAAACAAATTCGTCCATCAGAAATAAAAATAAAAAATATACCATTTCAATACATTTATCACAACGAAAAACACTTTTTTGGTGCAAAGAAAATATGGATTGACAGTTTCAATAAAGTGCTGTGTTCTGATTTAGAAAAAACAATTATAGATTGCTTGTACAAACCAGATTATGCTGGTGGAATAGTAGAAATTGCTAAAGCAATATACACTTCAAAAGATATAATTAAATTCGATATACTGCTTGATTATGTGAAAAAATTTGACTCTCAGGCAGTGGTAAAACGTTTAGGATTTTTACTTGAACTTCTCGAAATTAAATCGGAAATTATAAACGATTTGCAAAAATTAAAAACGGCTTCTTATATCGTGCTCGACACCAAATTACCAATGAATGGAAAACACAACAAACGTTGGAGTATTCAGCAAAATTTGGATACTAATACCATTAAATCTGCTATTTACACATGATTAAACAAGGAGAAATACAACAAAAAGCAAGACAAGTTGGAGTTCGTGACCAACAGATTGAAAAAGATTATATTCTTTCATGGATATTATGTGGTATTGCAAAACATGAACAGCTATCAAAAATTATTGTGTTCAAAGGAGGAACTGTTTTAAAGAAAATTTATTTTGAATATTATCGATTTTCGGAGGACTTAGATTTTACTTTATTAAATGTTGGCATTTCAAATGAACAAATTTTTGAATGGTTCAAGGAAACATTTGCATTCATTTTAGAAGAGGCTAATATTCCATTAGAAATTATTGATCCCGATAGCTCCAGTCGGGGTGAAAACGAAGATAGCAGCATTAACTTTTACATTAGTTATATTGGTCCACTTGGTGGGCAAGGAAATAACAAAAGCGTCAAGATTGACATTTCGAGAAATGAACAATTGGTATTTGAACCAGTAATGAAAGCAGTTTTCATTGGTTATTCAGATTTGGAAGATCACCAGCTTTGCTGTTATTAATTGGAAGAAGTATTGGTTGAAAAAATGCGTTCAGTCATGCAAAGAATGCAAGCCCGTGATTTTTACGATATATGGTTTTTATTGGAACAACATGGAATGAAGCTTGAGTTCTTTTGGAACGAGTTTGAAAGTAAATGTAAAAATAAAGAATTGAATCACTTGGATTTTAATAAGAAATTATCCGAAAGATTGCCGCAATACAAAGGTCGTTGGATAAGTTCAATGAGAAATCAAATAAAAGAATTACCAGACTTTGATCAGGTAGAAAGAGAAGTGCAAAGACATGTAAAGAAACTAAATATAAAATGAACGTTCAAAATTTGATAATTTAAGGTTTGATTGGTGTTCTTTGTCCCCCACCAATAAAATCAAAGGCTTACAAGTTTTATAACTTGTAAGCCTTTTTTATTTGCCAAAAATTTACAAAATTTACTTTAAATCAAAAAAATAAGTGTTTCTAACTAACATTCTTGTATTTTTGTCATTACATATAATTTGATCACTTACTTAAAACATACTGAAATAAATAAATTCAAATGGGATGCCTGCATAGCCAAAGCTAGCAATTCATTGGTGTATGCGTTTTCGTGGTATTTAGACGTGGTAAGCCCCAATTGGGATGCTTTAGTTTTAAATGATTATGAGGCTATCATGCCCATCACACATCGAAGAAAATATTTTATTTCTTATTTGTTTCAACCATTTTTTACGCAGCAATTAGGGGTTTTTTCTCGTTTAGAAACACCTGATTTTATAGTACAAAAATTCATAGATGCCATTCCTTCCAAATATAAATTTATTGATATTAACTTCAATGAAGACAATAATGCGAAAGGTTTAATAGAAAAGAAAAATTTTATTCTGCCAATTGACGAAACGTATGCCGATTTATTTGCGGCCTATAAAGGGCAAGCAAAAAGAAATATAAAAAAAGCAAAAGAGCAAAATTTATACTTACAAGTTTTGCCTTATAAGCAATCTGTTGATTTTTATGTGAAGCACAAAGGCGCAGCTACAAAAGGGGTTACAGCAAAAGATTATTTAATGTTAAAGCAGCTTTACAAAATTTGTAACAAACAAAATATGCTCCTATCAATGGGTGTTTTTAGCAAACAATTTGGTTTAGTGGCAACTGGTGTTTTTATCATCAATGAGGATAGAGTTATTTTTCATTTGGGTACTTCTGACAGTAAAGGAAAAGAAATTGGAGCCATGCATTTTTTAATGGATGGTGTCATTGCTCAGTTAGCAGGAAAAAATAGTTTTATAGATTTTGAAGGTTCCGAAAAAGAAGGAATTGCGCGTTTCTATAAATCATTTGGTGCTTTTAAAAGACCTTATTTTAAATACAAAACAAACACATTACCAAAAATATTAGCTTGGTTAAAATAATGAAACGTATAAATATATTTATCATCATTGGAATTATTTTAATTGCAGCATGCGAAAAAGATAAAAGTGCAACTCAAAACACTGACTTTTTTCCACCTGTTAACTTCGATATCAATGTAAATTTGGTTTTGCCCGATGCCGCTCCATTGCAATATCAAGGTGGATTTATTTATAGAGATGGACAAGGAGTAGGCTATAAAGGAATTATTATTTACAATAATTTTGATGACTATTTAGCTTTTGATAGGGCATGTCCTTACAAAGTTGATAGTACTTGTAGTCGAATTTTTATGGCAAATAACAATTCAAATTTCCAATGCGGAAGTGGTACAAACCGTTGCTGCGCAAGTGAGTTTTTTTTAAGTACGGGAACCGTAAGTAAAGGTCCTGCAGATAGACCACTACGTCAATATTACGTAAGCAAAAATGGAAATTATTTAAGGGTTACAAGCTTTCCACAGTAATTTATTTTTAGAAAATTATTTTAAAGCAAGGTCTAATCACGGTTTACATTATGGTTTAAAAATTTGTTTTTGTATTATTGCACATGCAATTTGAAAACACCTTAAGCTTTGCTCAAAACCTTGATGCAAATGATAAACTAGCACATTTTAAAAATCAATTTCATTTGTTAACCAATAACAATAAACATGTTGTTTATTTATGCGGGAATTCTTTGGGATTACAGCCTAAATCAGCACGTTTGGCGGTGGAACAGGAGTTTAGTGATTGGGCTAAAATGGGAGTGGAAGGTCATTTTAACGCTAAAAATCCATGGCTTGGATACCATCATTTTTTAACTGAAAATGCAGCAAAATTGGTGGGGGCAAAACCAATTGAAGTGGTTGTTATGAATAATTTAACGGTAAACTTGCACTTAATGATGGTAAGTTTTTATCAGCCAACTGCTACTCGTTATAAAATTATTATGGAAGCTGCTGCTTTTCCTAGTGATTTATATGCCATGGAAACGCAAGTAAAACACCATCATTTAAATCCAGAAAATGCCATTATAGAACTTAAACCAAGAGCTGGCGAACATACTTTAAGAACAGAAGATATTATTGATACCATCAATGCAAATTCTGATAGTTTGGCATTGGTGATGTTAGGTGGCGTAAATTATTACACCGGACAGGCTTTTAACATGAAAGCAATTAGTAAAGCAGCACATGAAGTTGGTGCTTTTGCTGGTTTTGATTTGGCGCATGCCGCTGGCAATTTGCATTTGCAATTACATGATTGGGAAGTAGATTTTGCGGTTTGGTGTACTTACAAATATTTAAACAGTGGACCAGGTGGAACAAGTGGTGTTTTTGTTCACGAAAAACATGCTAATTCTGAAATGAATCGTTTTGCAGGCTGGTGGGGACATGATGAAGGCGAACGTTTTCAAATGAAAAAAGGATTTAAACCCATTGCAGGTGCGCAAGGTTGGCAATTAAGTAATGCACAAATATTTCCAATGGCCATTCATAAAGCATCGCTTCAAATGTTTGCCGAAGCTGGAATAGAAAATTTAAGGGCAAAAAGTGAATTGCTAACTGCTTATTTAGAATATATTTTAAATAATTTTACCGAATACTTAACTGTAATTACTCCTAAAAATAAAGAGGAAAGAGGTTGTCAACTTTCAATTATTGTGAAAGAAAATGGCAAGCAATTATTCGACTTTTTAGAAAGCGAAAATATTATGCCCGATTGGCGCGAACCTGATGTAATTCGGATGAGTCCGGTGCCTATGTATAATTCTTTTGAAGATGTATTTTTAATTGGTCAAGCTTTAAATAAATATTTTAGTAAATGATAAGAATTGAAAAAATAATAGATGCCAACACCCAACAAATAGTTTGGGATATCAGACATGAAGTTTTTGTAATTGGTCAAAATTGCCCAAAAGAATTAGAGTATGAGTTTGAAGAAGAAAGCATTCATTTTATAGCATATTATAACAATGAACCGGCTGGAACTGCCAGAATTCGTGAAACAGAAAATGGTTACAAATTAGAACGATTTGCTGTTTTGGAAAAATTCAGGGGACATGGAATTGGATCAGCTTTAGTCAAACATTTATTAGGCGAAACCATTCCATTTGGCAAAAAAATATATTTGCATGCGCAATTAACAGCAGCTCCTTTATATGCCAAAAATAACTTTAAACCAGCAGGTGAAAACTTTTGGGAAGCCGACATTGAACATGTAAAAATGGTTTATAGTAAGTAAAAATGGAACTTAAAAACGAACTGATTAACCAAATACATTTAATTATTGCCAATTCGAAAGAAAGGGCAATTCGTTCCGTTGATAGTGAACGAGCATTCATGTATTGGCAAATTGGTAAAGCCATTTTCGAAGAACAGCAGTTGGGAAAGGAAAGAGCAAAGTATGGGGAATTTTTAATAAAATCATTATCAAAAGAGTTGGAACCTCAGCTAGGTAAGGGATTCTCCTCAAGACAACTTGAACGTTACAGACAGTTTTATAGAGTTTTCCCAATTGCGTCCGCACTGCGGACGCAATTCAATTGGACACATTACAAGACTCTTATAAGTGTTGACAATAAGGATAAAAGAGAATTTTATATAGCTGAAACTGAAAACAACAATTGGACTGCAAGACAATTAGAACGTCAAATTAATAGCCAGCTTTTTGAAAGATTACTTATTAGCAATGATGTTGGATCTGTTTTAGCAATTGCGAGAAATGAAAAAGCACCAACTGATGCAAAAGAAATTATTAAAGATCCAATGTTTTTAGAATTTTTAGGACTTAAAAGAGAAAGTTCATATTATGAAAAAGACATTGAGAGTGCTATAATTACTCATTTGCAAGAATTTATATTAGAATTGGGTAATGGCTTTTCTTTTGTTGCCCGACAAAAAAGAATTCATTTAGAAGGTGATGAATTTTTTATTGACTTAGTTTTCTATAACAGATTATTACAATGTTTTGTAATAATTGAAATAAAAACTTCTAAACTTACACATCAAGATATTGGTCAATTACAAATGTATGTTAATTATTACGACCGTTTTGAAAAGCAAGATTATGAAAACTCAACTATTGGAATATTATTATGTGCTGATAAAAATGATGCAGTAGTAAAAATATCTTTGCCTGAAAAAAACTCAAATATTATTGCTAGTAAATACAGTTTATATCTTCCTTCAGAAAAGCAATTAATAGAAGAATTGAAAAAAGAAATTAAAAAATTAGATAAGGAAAATGCATAATTATATTACCCAAATTATATGAAATACTTAATTGTAGGTTTAGGAAATATTGGTGTTGAATATGCACAAACCCGTCATAATATTGGGTTTGATATTGCGGAAGCATTGGTAAAAAAACATGCAGGAAATTTTACAGTTCAAAAACATGCGCAATATGCGCAAGTGAATTTGCGTGGCCGACAAATGCACGTAATTATGCCTACTACTTACATGAATTTAAGTGGAAAAGCAGTGCGCCATTGGATGACAGATTTGAAAATTCCAATTGAAAATATCTTTATTCTAGTAGATGACCTAGCCATTGATTTTGGCAAATTACGCATCAGGGCAAATGGTAGCGATGCTGGCCATAATGGACTCAAAAGTATCAATGAATTGTTGCTTACTCAAAATTATCCAAGGTTGCGCTTTGGCATTGGAAATAATTTCCCAAAAGGCCGTCAGGTGGAATATGTTTTAGGAAAATGGAATACTGATGAAATGAAGGAAATGCCTTTTTTAATTCATAAATCGGTTGACGCCATTGAAAGTTTTGTATTTAAAGGCTTGCCTCTAACCATGAGTGAATTTAATAAATAATGCAATTATTTATTAAACATATTGCATATCAAATTGAATCGTTAAGCGATTTAGAAAAAATAGATAAAAGCGTACTGAATATTAACGAAACAAAAGCCTTTTCTTTTCTTGAAAATTGGTTTCATAACAATGGATTTACCTTTCAAAGTTCAGGAAGTACGGGGGTTCCCAAACAATTTACATTTACAAAAGAAGAACTGATTTGGTCGGCTACACAAACTAATAATTACTTAAGTTTAAAGCAAAATTCACCACATTTTTTTATTTGTTTAGACATTCATTTAGTAGCTGGCGCTATGCTTTTGGCTAGGGCAATTTTATTAAATGCAAAAGTTACAATAGTCAATCCAAGTTCCAATCCATTTGAGAACTTAACTGAAAATCATCCTTATACTTTTGCTTCTTTGGTGCCCATGCAATTGCAAAGCATTTTGAACACCCAAAATGGTGAAAATATATTGAATAAATTTGAAAACATTTTATTAGGAGGTGCGCCTGCTTCTGAAAGTTTAATCAAGCAATGTGCAAATTTAAAAGCAAATATTTGGGCTACTTATGGCATGACAGAAACTTTAAGTCATATTGCTTTACGCCATTTAAAAACCGAAAATTCATTTCAATTATTGCCCAATAATGAAATTGCTTTAAGCAAAGAAAATACTTTAAAAATTAAAAATATAATTACCAAAAACCAATGGTTACAAACCAATGATTTGGCTGAAATAACTCCGAATGGATTTAGTATATTAGGAAGAATAGACTTTATAATAAACAGTGGCGGTTTTAAAGTAAATGCATTGAAAATAGAAAATGAAATTGCAGCTTATTTAACTTTAAAAAAAATACCCGAATTCCCTTATTTTGTGGGAAGTTTGCCTGATAAAATTTTAGGAGAAAAGGCAGTCATTTACATGGAAAAAACTTGTTCGGAAACGATTGAATTTTCATTGCTAAAAACCTATTTAAAAGACCATTTAAAGCCATACGAAATTCCAAAACAAATAGTTTTTGTAAATGAATTTTACTATACCCAAAGTCAAAAAATAGATCGGTTGAAAATAATTCAAACTATTAATAATTAAACAAATTATTCTTCCGTAAAAGGATCTCCAGATTTGTTTTCAGGTTTAAATTTATCGCAGTCTAATTCTATGGTTAAATCAGATTTTGGTGCGGTCCAGTTTGGAACAATTTCTACTAGTTTTTGTTGTTGAACGGCTTTCATATAATTGCCAAAAATTGGCATTGCCATAGCAGAACCACTTCCTAAATCCATACTCCTGAAGTGAATGGCTCTTTCCTCAAAACCTGTCCATACACCGGTAGTTAGCGTAGGCGTAATGCCAATAAACCAACCATCGCTATAGTTTTGCGTAGTTCCGGTTTTGCCGCCTACAGCGCCTTGAATGGCGTATTGGTATTTTATTTTTGCAGCCGTTCCGTGTGTGGTTACTTTTTCCAACATTTTACACATTACATAACTTGTTTGTTCGCTTAAAGCTTCCCTACTTTCTACCTTTGGTTCATAAATTAAATTGCCGTTTTTATCTGTTATTTTCACTAAATAATTGGGTTTTATCCAAACGCCATTATTAGCAAAAGTGCTAAAAGCACCAGTCATTTCAAAAACCGAAATGTCGGCAGTTCCTAAAGCGGTAGCTGGGTATGGCCCCATTTCGCTTTCAACACCCATTTTTTTAGCAATATTAATTACTTGTTTAATGGCATCAGGTCCTAAGTTTTTCAAAACATTTAATGCAATTAAATTTACTGAAAACTGTAAACCTCTGTACATAGTCATATCGCCAGTTGTATATTCTTCATCAGCATTTCCTGGATTATAATCAGGGTAACCTTCAAACTGTACCGGTTTGTTTGGGTAAACAGAACAAGGAGAAATTCCGTTATCAACTGCAAGTGTATAAACAAAAGGCTTAAAAGTAGAGCCAACCTGGCGTTTTGAACTTTGATTGACATGGTCGTATTTAAAATGCTTGTAATTATTTCCACCAACCCAAGCCCTAATTTGTCCATTTTTAGGATCCATGCTTAACATGCCACATTGCATAAAATATTTGTAGTATTTTAAACTATCCAAAGGTGTCATCATGGTATCAATTTCACCTCTTGCAGTGCTATAAACTTTCATTTTTACAATGGTATTAAACTGCTTATCTATATCAGCCTGACTTAAGTTTTGTTCCTTACAAATTCTGTATCTATCACAACGTTTCATGGCCATAGTGATTAATTCTTTGTGGCTTCCCCAAGGTTCTCTTCCTTTCCAATGCGCAAAAAATTTCTTTTGCATAACTTGCAAATGATTTTCCACTGCTAATTCCGCTTGAGCTTGCATTTTTGAATGAATAGTCGTATAAATCTTCAATCCATCTTTGTATAGATTATAACCATTTTCATCGGCCCATGTCATTAATTCCATACGCAAATGCTCTCTAAAATAAGTAGCTAATCCTTCGTTATGGTCGTCTTCTTGGTAATTTAATTTAATTTCTTCTTGCTTAAATTTTGAAGCTTCGCTGTTGGTTAAATAACCATTTTTTAGCATTTGATTTAATACAGTATTTCTCCTATTTAAAGCGCTTGCTGGATTTCTATTTGGATTAAATTTGGTAATTCCTTTTAACATTCCAACCAATAAAGCAGCTTCTGGCGCATTTAAATCTTTTGGCGATTTTCCAAAAAATACTTTTGCCGCACTTCTAATTCCAAAAGCATTTCCACCAAATTCCACGGTATTAAAATACATGGTTAAAATTTCTTGTTTGGTATATCTTTTTTCAATTTGAATGGCTGTAATCCATTCTTGTAATTTAGTAATTACTTTTTCATGAAAATGTTTGAAACGTTTGCGTTGAAATAAATTTTTTGCAAGCTGCTGAGTGATGGTACTTCCACCTTGTTTTTTACCCATTAAATTATAAATAATAATGGTAAATAATCGGTTGTTATCAACGCCACTGTGATCATAAAAACGAATGTCTTCGGTTGCTATCAGTGCGTTTAACAGTTGCGGACTCAATTCTTCAAAGTTGGCATTGCTTCTGTTCTGTAAAAAATATTTACCCAATA
>CAISTO010000346.1 GCA_903888395.1 uncultured Bacteroidota bacterium
AGTGTATATATTACTATATCATGTACTAATAAGATATATGCCCAGATCATGGCCGAATACCTTAGTGTACTTTGTACACATTACTTTGTTAACACAATTTTAACTAAAATAATTTAATTATTTTTAATGTTTTTTAACTTTGTATACTATTTCCTCCTATCTTTACTCTATCAAATAACAAACAAAACACCAACAAAATGACAAAAAGAAACGCTTTACTAACTATCTTAACTGTATCAATTGCATGTAGTTCTATTTTCTTTGCAATGTTTGGACAATTCGAAGCCATGTTATTAGGGCTTACGATATCCTTTATCAATTCATTATTTATTAAATAACCTTTAAACAAAATGAAAAACAAAACACAAAACACTTTTGAATTTAAAAGGCATGAATTGAATTTAAGACTAGCAAAGCAAGGTAAAAGAAAGTATAAATATTTTGCGGCTTATCTTATCATTTTATCCTATGTTAACTTTATTAAATTTTTTAACCTTTAAACCTTTATTTTATGTACACTTTTTGCGAAATCATTTTACCTATTTTATTTACTGGCTTAGTTACTTATTTTATTGGATCTATTGCCAGGTTATTTATCCACCTTTTAATATCTGAGCAATGCAAGTAATAAGCCTGGCCGAATTGATTATTTTATTTATTGGATCAATCTTTACATATGTATTAATTAAAACAATTTACCAAACAATTAAAAATAAATAAACATGAAAGATTTAAACGGGAACGAATATTTTACCAAAGAAAAGGTAAACGAAATAATTTGCGAAAAGTTTAAAGATTTAGACATTTTCACAAAAGAACAGGGAACGCAAATAATTAAAATAGATCACGAATATTTTAATAACTTAAATTATGTATATATAGAATATGCAAATAAAAGCTGGAGTATGAAAAGATACGCAAAATTAGTTTATAGCTATGCTTTTACCTTTTTAGAGTTTAAAGATAGTAATGTATTAGATTCTAACCAGTCATATAATATTAGCGATATTAAAAGCCATTTTAAAAATAAGCTTATTTATTTATTATCAAAAACAATATAACATGAAGACAAAATTAACACCAGAACAAAAGGAGGCTAACAAAGTACAAAGGGCCGAAGCTAGAAAAGAATCCAAAAGGATTGCAAAGATAGAAGCCGAGAAAAACCAGCTCCAGGTTAAGGAGGTAAAATTTAACATTGAATGGAAAAAGTCCAGAATGTGGGGATTCAATCCACATATGGAGGCTTATATATACTTTGTTGATGGATCTGCAACAAATTACAGTTGCACGGCTTCAGGGTGTGGATATGACAAAGAAAGTACGGTGATTGCCGAGGTATTTAATGCCTTTTTAAAATATAAGCTTTACCAGATACCAGAAACCGAGGCTTTGCCTTATGGCATAAGAATAGGAGATTATAAAGGCTATTCTGGAGGCATAGGTGTAGAATGCTACTATAAAATAGCCGAAAATATCAATGGCAAATTTGAAAAACTAGCTTCAGGCAAAAGTTTTGATGCTTATAAACTTACATTAAACAATTAATAAACAAACAAACAAAAAACACAAACACATGAAAAAATTTAATTTAGTTGCAGGCCCTAAAAACAGTTTTCGCCCTGCATTCGAGTACATTCAAGTAAAAAACGGCTTTACTTATTCAACAGATGGCCATAAATTGGTTAAAATACCAATAAAAGAAGCCTTTGGATCATTACCAGTTGATGCCCCTACGGAATTTTATTTTAAGGCCGAGGCATGGAAAAAAGGTAATTTTTATAAGGCCCTTTATTATAATATCAA
>CAISTO010000347.1 GCA_903888395.1 uncultured Bacteroidota bacterium
AATTACAGAACAAAAACACATAAAGGTTGGATTAATATAGATATTGATTTACCAAAATTTATGAAATATTTTAAAAAAACTTCTCCAGAATGGTATGTAAAGCGTGGAAATAAGAATGAGGTTAAAGATAGAATTGATAGGTTTGGCAAATTTATTTTAGAAAAAAATAAAGATGTTGTTCCAGCTGAATTTTATTTTTTAATTGACAAAACAACATTTGCATTAAAATTAATTATTGTAAATGGTAGGCATCGTTTAGCGTGGTTGCTTGAAAATGGTTATAAAGAAGCAATTATAAGTATTCCTAAAAACCAAATATTTTTATTTAAGGAATTTGAAAATAAAAAACTTTAACACTATGGATGATTTAACACCAAACCAAAATAAAAATCAACACGCTACTTTAAATGGTAACTACAAATTTATTGTAAGAGGGGGTAATAACTACATTCACCCTACTGCAATAATAGGAGATGATGTTCAATTAGGCGAAGATAATTACATTGGTGCTTTTTGTTTAATTACTGGTAACACTAAAATCGGAAATAACAATCGGTTTGAAGCGTTTTGTTCAATAGGAACAGAACCAGAACATAAAGATTATTTTGATGAACCAAATCAAGGAGTTGTAATTGGTAACTACAATAGGATTAAAGAATTTGTTACTATTAATTCTGGATGTGTAAAACCAACCACACTACACAATAATATTCTTGCATTACGAGGATGTTACATTGGACACGATTCAACTATTTATGATGATTGCACTATTAGTGCTAACGCCTTAATTGGAGGTCATTGCTTATTGGGTTATTCAGTAAATATGGGATTAGGAAGTATATGTCATCAGTATTCCAAAATAGGAAGTTACTCAATGATTGGTATGGGTGCTATTATAACAAAAAAAGTAAAACCACAATGTTTTGGAGTTTACGTTGGTAATCCAGCCAAGTACATAAAAGAAAATGATTATCATAAACAAAACTTTACTGGAGAAGCAGTTAATAGAATTTGTGCGGTATTTGAAAATCTGGAATTATGAACGAAGATTTAGTACCATACTACAAATGGTGTTATGGTAAATTTATATTAGTTGGATATATTAAAAAAGATAAGTAATTATGAAACTAAAAGAAAAGTTGTGTGTACCATTAGGTAAATTTTATACAGAAACTTCCAAAGAGTTAGAGAAAATAGCAGATGAATTTGCTATTGGATTTTTACATTGGTATTTAAACAATGATGATATTAAAAAATTTTCGTACAGTTATGAAAACTTATTAAAAACATATAAAAAAGAAAAGGGATTATGAGATTAACATTATCAATGGCTTCTTTTGGCAGACCACAAAGAACCATAAGAGCAATAAATAGTATTGCAAATCAAACCGCTAATGGTTGGGAAGCACTTGTAATTGGAGATGGTTGTCCAGTAATGGAAGATTTTATTACAAGCGGATATTTTAACGATATTAGAATTGAATGTGCCAATAAGGGGAACAATTTAATTATAGAAAATAATCCAGTCAATCAAGGTGGAAATGGATTTGCAATTATTAATAACAACATAAAAATAGCACAAGGAAAATATTTTGTATTTTTTGCTAACGATGATATTTTATTACCAAACCATTTTGACAACTACCTTTCCCAAATAGAAAATACTGATTTAGATTTTGTTTACTTCAACTCGGAAGTTAAACCCAACAACTCTTTAAGGGTTTCTCGACTTGAATATGGAATGATAGGTCATAGCGAACTAATTGTGCGTACAGAATTTATAAGACAAATGCCTACCCATAATGAACACTACGGACACGATTGGGCGTTAATACAAAGTATGATGTTAAATGGAAAACATAAAAAGGCAGAAAATTGTCCAGCAACTTATTACGTTATGAGTTTGTCGGATAACAGAGAACAAGGAATAGATTAACAACAAA
>CAISTO010000348.1 GCA_903888395.1 uncultured Bacteroidota bacterium
AAATCTCTTTTCCCATTGCTACTGAATGGTTGCGCTCTTGTTTAAAATAATCCCTTATTTTTGATTTTGCTTTTGCGGTTGCAACCCATGAAAGCCAATCTTCACTTGGTTTTTGTTTAGTTGAAGAAAGAATTTCTACTTGATCACCATTGCCTAGCACATAATTTATTGAAACTAATTTATTATTTACTTTAGCACCAATACACTTTGCCCCTAAACCTGAATGTATTTCAAAAGCAAAATCGAGTACGGTTGATTGTGCAGGCATTTTTTTTAAATCACCTTTTGGGGTAAAAACAAATATTTCTTCGGCAAATAAGTTTAGTTTAAAATCGTCTAAAAACTCTACAGCCGAACCGTCAGTATTTTCAAGCATATCACGAACCCTGGCAAGCCATTGTTCCAAACCATTATCGTTTACTTGAGTTCCATCTTTATATTTCCAATGTGCGGCATAACCTTTTTCAGCTATTTCGTCCATTCGTTTGCTTCTAATTTGAACTTCTACCCATTTGCCTCCTGGTCCCATAACGGTGGTGTGCAAACTTTCGTAACCATTGGCTTTTGGAATGCTCACCCAATCACGTAATCTATCAGGATTTGGAGTATAAAAATCAGTTACTGTTGAATATACTTTCCAACAATCACTTTTTTCGTTTTCATATTCATCATCAATGATAATTCTAATAGCAAATAAATCAAAAACTTCATCAAACGAAACTTCTTGTTTTTTCATTTTGGTCAAAATGCTATGTATGCTTTTTGGCCTTCCTTTTATTTCGTAATTTGAATCTGTTTCATCTAATGCTTTTTGAATAGGTTCAATAAATTTTTTGATGTATTTATTTCTTTCAGCTTTAGTTTCTTGAAGTTTATTTTTTACAATATTATAACTATCAGGATCCAAAAACTTGGTGGCTAAATCTTCCAATTCAGTTTTAATAGCATAAAGTCCTAACCTATGCGCCAAAGGTGCATAAACATAAGCAGTTTCACTGGCAATTTTAAGTTGACTTTTGGCACTCATGCTTTCTAAGGTTCGCATATTGTGCAATCTATCAGCTAATTTTATCAAAATAACCCTAATATCTTCACTTAAAGTGAGGAGCATTTTTTTAAAATTTTCAGCTTGCATCGATTTATCTTGCTGGTCAAATGCATCAGAAATTTTTGTTAATCCATCAATAATTTGCGATACTTTTTTACCAAACTTCATGTCAATTAAGTCAAGCGTAATATCAGTATCCTCAACGGTATCGTGAAGTAATGCACATATAATAGAGGTTGATCCTAAGCCAATTTCTTCGGCACAAATTTGTGCAACTGCAATAGGATGTAATATATAAGGTTCGCCACTTTTACGCCTCATACTTTTGTGCGCATCTAAACTAATATTAAATGCCTCACGAATCTTTAGCCTATCTGTTTTACTTAATGTAACCTTGCATGAACGCAATAAATGCCTGTAAGCTTTTACTATTTCTTCGTTTTCTTTTTCTTGAATAAGGGAGGTGCTAAGCATAATTGAAGCAAAAATTCATTGGCAATTTAAATATAAAATTTAACTTTTGTTTCTATGATTTAAACAAATTGCACATCCTATTGTGAATTAGGATATTTGAATATAAATTTAAAATATTGCTCCTGTACCATAAAGTAATCCTAAACTATTTACTCCCGCTGCATAGCTTCCTCCAATATACATTACAAAATTTTCTGTTCTCATTATTCTAATTCTGCTGGCTAAAATTGGAGCAAACCAAATGCCATCATGTATGTCTTTTCCAAAACTTAAAAGTGGTCCCATTTCCATTTCCATTTTTGAATTTGAATTTATTTTCAGTTCAAATATTTTAAATTGAACTCCGGTTCCATAGGAAGTGGCCGCTTCTTCATTTATTAGCTGATTACCCACCAAAAATTGTTTTGATTCAGTTGGTAAATTCATAAAAAAAGGAATTCTTATTTTCTTTAAAGGTCGAAGTTCAATAAAAAATAATATGGAGCTAGTAGGTAATATTACTGCGTGGTTTGCTTTTAAATCTGTAAGTTGACTATTGGAAATAAACATCACCGAACGTCCAAAACTTAATTCAAAGTTTTTAATATTCTTTTTCTCTTTTTCTACTTCTTGACCTGAAATTTTATTCGTTCCAGTAAACAAAAAGCATAATAATATTATACATGTTGTAAAGTTTAATTTCATTTTTTTCTATTTTTTTTCTATTATCAAATATAAACATTTATTGCATAAACAATCTTCAAATATTGCTTTAATATTCTGACTATCAGTTTTACTTAATATTACTGAATAACAATGACATTCAGTAATTTTGTCCATATTGCATTCAAATAATTGTTTACATCTTTGACAGGTTTTTTGCATAATGTCTTTATATATTACTTTAAACTTCTAAAAAAATTATTAGCCTTTGGCAATAATAATAATAATCAACGGAATCTTTGTTAAAGCTTATATTGCACAAGTTTATTTAAATATTTTTTTTCCTAAATTGCACCAATAAATAAAACAATTTTGTTTTATTATTATTGTTAGTTATAAAACAAATATAAAGTGCCATATCCGCAGTCTATTGAACTCAAATTAGAGTTTAACCAAATAAAAGAATTAGTTGCCAAAAAATGTATTTCTACACTTGGTCAGCAATACATTGATAAAATAAAATTCAATAACCGTCACGATATTATTGAAAAAATGCTTTGGCAAGTGAAGGATTTTAAAAATTTGCTCGAAACAGATTTACCTTTTCCAAATGAACATTTTCATGATGTTTTTCCTTATTTTAGAAAAGCAAAAATTGAAGGAATGTGGCTGATAGAAGAAGAGTTACATAAACTAAAATTAACAATACAATCGTTTTTACAAATTGCAAAATATTTTAGAGATAGACCTGAAAAATACCAATATTTACATGCGCTTTTAGAAGGATTATTATACAATGATTTAATAGTTAGGCGCATTGAACGAATTTTAGACAATGAAGGTGTGATGAAGCCAAATGCTTCGCCCGAATTAGCTAAAATTTCAGCTAAAATTACTGAAAAGGAAAAGGAAGTACGCAGACGTATTCAAAGTATTTACGACAAAGGAGCTAAAAATAACCATATAGCCGAAGACTTAGAAATTACCATTAGAGATGGACGTTTGGTTTTACCAGTTTTGGCAGAATTTAAACGAAGTATTCCAGGTTTTGTGCATGATGAAAGTAATACAGGACAAACAGTTTACATAGAACCAACTGAATGTTTTGAAATGAATAATATAATTCGTGAACTTCAAATTGCTTATCGTAGGGAACGGGAACGAATTTTATTGGAAATTACAGATCAAATCAGACCTGAAATTCCCGAGTTAGAAAAAAATATTCAACGCATGGGCTTGTTCGATTTTATCAGGGCAAAAGCACTTTTTGCAATGGATTTAGATGCCGATTTGCCAGCTATTTCAAAACTACCTAATATGGTTTTACGCACTGCTTTTCATCCTCTGTTAAAACTGAATCACCAAAAAAGTAAATTGAGTATTGTTCCGCTTAATATTGAACTGAATGCTGAAAATAGAATTGCAGTAATTTCAGGTCCAAATGCAGGGGGTAAATCGGTTTGCTTAAAAACAGTTGGCTTGTTACAATTTATGTTTCAAAGTGGGTTTTTAGTACCAGCTAGTCCTGACAGTGAAATGTGTGTTTTTAAAGATATAATGGTTGATATTGGCGATGAACAAAGCATTGAAAACGACTTAAGCACATACAGTAGTCATTTACTTCGCATGAAATATTTTACCGATTTTGCCGATGGCAAAACATTGTTTTTAATTGATGAATTTGGAATGGGAACTGATCCTCAATTTGGAGGTCCATTGGCCGAAGCCATTTTGAACCACATTAACCGAAAAAATAGTTTTGGAGTAGTTACCACCCACTTTAGTAACTTAAAGAATTTTGCCAATAACACCAAAGGTTTAATCAATGCAAGCATGCTTTTTGACAATGAAAAATTGCAACCACTTTATCAGTTAGAAATGGGTAAACCAGGAAGTAGTTATGCGTTTGAAATAGCAACTAAAACTGGTCTTGCACAAAGTATAATTAACTATGCCAAGGATAGAGTAGGAGTAAAGCAAAAACGAGTGGATGATTTATTAATTGAAGTAGAAAAGGAACAAAAACAAGTAGTAGATTTACGCCAACGTTTTGCTGAAAAGGAAGCTAAAGCAAATGCTTTATTGGAAAAATACACAGCTTTAAAAGAAGAAATAGAAGTAAATAAAAAACTCCTAATTAAGCAAGCCAAACAAGAAGCATTAGCAATAGTAAGCGAAGCCAATAGTAAAATTGAAGCAACTATCAGAGAAATCAAGCAAAATCAAGCCGATACCGAGACACAGCGAAAAGCAAGAACAGAAATTAAAGAAACCATTCAAGAGTTGAAGGATTTTGCAAAGCAAGAAAAAATTAAAGAAGATAAACATGCTCCAAAACCTATAAAAGGTGATATTAATATTGGCTCATCGGTAATGGTTTCAGGACAGCAAAGTATAGGTGAAGTTTTAGAAATTAATAAAACTAAAGCAGTAGTTGTCTTTGGTAATTTGCATACAACTGTAGATTTAAAAAAGCTTCAAGTAGTAGCAAAATCAGTTGAAAAAGAATTGAAAAAAATGTCGGAAGGAGTTAATCTGAATGACAAAATGAAAGACTTTAGTCCTGAATTAAATATTATTGGAACGCGAGGCGATGAAGCCATGAGAAGGTTAGATTTATTTATAGACGATGCTTATTTGTTAGGAGTTAAACAAGTAAGAATTGTTCATGGTAAAGGTTACGGAATTCTTCGAACTTTGGTTCGCGATTCATTGAATAGAAATCCTTTAGTATCGAGTGTGCAAAACGAAAACATTGAATTTGGTGGCGATGGAGCGAGTATAGTGATGATGAAAATGTAAGAAAAAAAGTCACGAAATGAATTTCATTTTGTGACTTTACAATTTATAATTGTCAAATGAATTGTCTGTTTGAAAATTTCAAGTTTGAGGCTTGTGAAGTTAGAAAAATGTGAGTTTGCTTTTCGCAAATGACCATTTTTATAACGAGCGTAACGAAGAAATTGGAATTTTAAAACAGATAATTATTATTTTGTTTCCAAAACAATAAAAGGAACTATCATCTCTTCTAAACTAATTCCACCATGTTGGAACGAATCATTGTAAAAATTCACGTGGTAATTATAATTATTTGGATAAACCATAAAATCATCGCCTTTGGCAAAAACCCAACTTGTACTCATGTTTTGCTTTGGTAAAAAAACATCTGCCGGATTTTTAACTCCAAATAAATCATTGGCATTATAGCTTAAATTTTTTCCCTGTTTATAGCGCAAATTGGTACTTGTATTTTTATCACCAATAATTTTTACCGGATTTTTTACCCTTATTGAACCATGATCGGTGGTAATTATAATTCTTACTTTCTTTTGAGCTATTTTTTTAATGGCTTCAAATAATGGTGAATGTTCAAACCAACTTGCGGTAATACTTCTATATGCTGCTTCATCTTCTGCTAGCTCTTTCATTACGTTCATTTCGGTACGAACATGACTTAACATATCTACAAAATTATAAACAATAACATTGAACTTATTGCTCATCAAATTAGAAACTGTATCGGCTAAATTTTTACCCGCTTGCAAATTGGTAACCTTGGTATAAGTAATTTTTTCTTTATAACCCAAGCGCTGCATTTGCTTGTTTATAAACTCTTCTTCATATATATTTTTTCCTTCATCTTCTTCTTCATTTACCCAAAGATTTGGATACAATCTTTCAATTTCACTTGGCAACATTCCCGCAAAAAAACTGTTTCTAGCATAATGAGTGGTGGTAGGTAAAATGGTTAAATAAGTATCTTCACTAATTATATTAAAGTAATCTGTTAGTTGGCTTTGAACCATTTTCCATTGATCGTACCTAAAATTATCAATTAAAATTAAAAATGTAGGAATGTCTTTATCAATTACTGGCATCAATTTTTTATTGATCACAGTATGGCTCATAGCCGGTGTTTTAGCATCAGGTTTTTTCAAGAAATTCACAAAGTTTTTCTCTATAAATTTCACCCAATCGTTATTGGCATCACGTTTTTGCATGGCCAATATTTCATCCATTCCAGTATCACCACTTTTGGCTAATTCTAGTTCCCAATACACTAATTTTTTGTACAAATTTACCCAACTTTCATAGTCGTTTACATCATACAATTCCATGGCTATTTGCCTAAATTCTTGTTGGTAATTTTGAGCCGTTTTTTCAGTTACCAATTGCTTGCTGTCCAAAATACGTTTAAGTGATAATAAAATTTGACTTGAGTTAACTGGCTTAATCAAGTAATCAGCTATTTGATTGCCAATGGCATCTTCCATAATATGCTCTTCCTCACTTTTGGTAATCATTACTATTGGCACCTCAGGAGTAATGGCTTTTATTTGAACCAATGCTTCTAAGCCACTGATTCCAGGCATGTTTTCATCTAAAAAAATAACATCATATCGCTTTAGTTTTACTGCTTCTACAGCATCTACGCCACTGGTAACCTTATCTACCGTATAACCTTTATTAGTTAGGTAAATAATATGTGGCTTTAATAAATCTATCTCATCATCGGCCCAAAGAATACTTGTATTGCTCATTTATGTTTTATTGTTTTTGCAAAGATTACTTGTTTACTTGAATTTAAAAATTGTTTGTGATTTATTTACTGATATGTATATAAAAGGTAAATATAACGTGGTTCTTGGTGTTTTAGTATTTTTTTGCACGTATGGGCACACCTATGTGTATGCCATTAATTTTGAAACCAAAACAAATTCTCCAACAAATAAAATCAATTATTCAATTTTGTAATCTTCCAATCTTTCAAATCTTGTAATCAAAAATAACCTATTTTTGACCCGTGAATATATCCAATAAAAAGAAAATAATCAACGATCCTGTTTATGGATTTGTAAATATACCTTATGAATTAATCTACGATTTAATTGAACATTCGTGGTTTCAGCGCTTGCGAAGAATTAAGCAGTTAGGACTTTCGTACTTGGTATATCCCGGTGCGCAACATACGCGTTTTCAACATGTAATTGGTGCCATGAGTTTAACGTTTCAAGCGGTAGAAATTTTAAAAAGTAAAGGAATTGAAATTACAAATCATGAGGCTGAATCGGTTTGTGCAGCCATTTTATTGCACGACATGGGGCATGGTCCATTCAGCCATACGCTTGAAGGATTAATTATTGAAGATGTTCCTCACGAAGAAATTTCATTGCGTTTTATGGAATTATTGAATGAACAATTTGATAGTAAATTAACTACAGCCATTGATATATTTACCAATAAATACCCTAAAAAATTCTTGCACCAATTGGTATCTAGTCAGTTAGATATGGACAGATTGGATTATTTACGCAGAGATAGTTTTTATTCTGGAGTACAAGAAGGAACAATTGGCCACGATAGAATTATAAATATGCTCAATGTGGTAAATGATGAATTGGTAATTGAGGATAAAGGAATTTATTCAGTTGAAAAGTTTTTAATTGCCCGAAGGCTAATGTATTGGCAAGTTTATTTGCACAAAACAGTGGTGGCCGCAGAGCAATTATTGATTAAAATAATAGAGCGAGCAAAATTTTTAGCTTCACAAAAGGAGGAATTATTTGCTACTCCTGCTTTGCATTATTTTTTATTTAATAAAATTGATAAAAAAACGTTTTATAACAGCAATGAAGCCATTGAAAATTATGCACTTTTAGATGATGATGATATTTTTACTTCCATAAAAGTTTGGTGTAATCACCATGATAAAATATTAAGCACACTTTGTAACATGCTTCGCAATAGAAAATTGCCAAAAATAGTTTTGCAAAATACACCATTTGATAAAACTACAGTAGAAAGTTACAAATTCATGGTTGCCGATAATTTAGAAATTACAATGGATGAAGCTAATTATTTTGTTTATACCGATTCTGTTCAAAATAAAGCTTATAGCGCCAATAATTTCCATATCAATATTTTATTCAAAAATGGTCAAGTGCTTGATATTGCTGATGCAAGCGATCAATACAATATAGATTCATTAACTAAATTGGTTACCAAATATTTTTTGTGTTTTGTAAAGTGATGAGTTAATAAGTTGAACAGTTAACCAATTAACCAATCATTTGAAAATTGAAAATCAATCCTTTATATTCGTACATTAAATTATTTAAAAAATGCAAATTAGTGTAGCGCAATTAGCGCAATTATTAAACGGAACCGTAGTTGGTAATCCAGATATTTTACTTCATACCGTTGCCAAAATTGAAGAAGGGCAGCAGGGCGCGCTTTCATTCTTAGCCAACATGAAATACGAACCACATTTGTATAATACTTTATCGAGTGCAGTTTTAGTAAATAATGATTTTGAACCAAGTGGAATAGTTGAAGCCACTTTAATAAAAGTAGAAAATGCCTATGCTTCATTTACTTTTTTATTAGAACAATTTGCAGCGCAAGCCAATAAAAAAGAAGGAATTGAAGAAGGTTCTGTAATAAATAAAACTGCAGAATTGGGATCAAATATTTATGTAGGTGCATTAACTTACATTGCTCAAGGAGTTAAAATTGGAAATAATACCCAAATTTATCCAACTAGTTATGTTGGCGACAATGTAAAAATTGGTACCAACTGTATCATTTATGCTGGCGTTAAAATTTATAATGATTGTGTAATTGGAAACAATGTAATTATTCACTCCGGAACTGTTATTGGCAGCGATGGTTTTGGATTTGCTCCTTTGGCCGATAGGTCATACAAAAAAATTCCTCAAATTGGAAATGTAATCATTGAAGATGATGTGGAAATTGGTAGCAATTGCAGCATTGATAGAGCTACAATGGGAAGTACCATTTTACGAAAAGGAGTAAAATTAGATAATTTTGTTCAAATTGCTCATAATGCTGTAATTGGTGAACACACGGTAATTGCTGCTCAAAGTGGAGTGGCTGGTAGTTCCAAAGTTGGAAAATACTGTATCATTGGTGCGCAGGTTGGAATTGTTGGTCATATTTCTGTTGCAGATGGTAACATCATTGCCGGTAAAAGTGGAATCAGTGGCACAATTAAAGAAGAAAATAAAAAGTGGTTTGGTTCTCCAGCATTTGAATATGCGGAGTCAATTAAATCTTCCATTATTTACAGAAAATTACCGCAGCTATATAAAACCATTGCTATCCTTGAAAAAAAAATGAATGAAAAATAGTTTTTTGCAACTGTAACTTTTTTGGCAAGAATTCGTTTTAGTTGTTATTTTATTACAAATGTGCTTAATGAATGACTGTTACAGAATACAATACATGTGTTAAAAATTATGCTGATTCTGTTTTTCGATTCATTTATAAAAATATAAAAGATGAGGAAAAAGCCAAAGATATTGTGCAAGATACATTTATCAAAATGTGGGTAAAAGTTGATGATATAATTGCCGAAAAAGCAAAGTCATACTTATTTACCGCTGCCTATAACACCATGATTGATGCCATAAGAAAAGATAAATACAAAGCTACTTATGAAGATCATTACGATGATTATTTAACTACTCATAACACGTTTAATGACTTGAAAGAAATTATAAATTTGGCATTTAGTAAATTAAATGAAACCCAAAGAAGTGTTGTTATGTTACGTGATTATGAAGGTTATTCTTACGATGAAATTGGGAAAATTACAGGTTTGAACGAAAGTCAAGTAAAAGTATATATTTATAGAGCAAGATTAAGTATGAAAAAATTTATTGGTTCATATGAAAACGTAGTTTAAATATTTTAAATGCAACTGCATAGCGTTTTAAAATGTTAAAAGAAAAATAAAAAAGTAAAATGGAAATAAATATTAATAATTACGAAGTATTTGTAATTGATTTTATTGACGGTATGTTAAATGAAATTGATACTGCTAATTTATTGATTTTTTTAGACCAAAATCCAGTTTTAAAAGAAGAATTTGAAATACTAATTAACTCATCAAAATTAATTCCATTTGAAAATAATTCATTTGATAGTTCATCGTTGCTTAAGCCAACAAATATTAATGTAAACAACTATAATGAAAAACTTATTGCTTTAATAGAAAACGATTTAATACAATCAGAAAAAGATTTTTTATTAATTGAAATAAATAGGTATCCAGCGCTTAAAAAAGCATACGAATTATTTTTAAAAACCAAGCTGATTCCTGATTCAAAAATACTATTTAATAACAAAGAATTTTTAATCAAAACGCCTTTTAGTATAATACCTTTATATACTAAAATATCTGCCATTGCTGCATTATTTATTGCAGTAATTATCGTATTTTATTTTGTGAATAATTTCAACTCAAATAATCAGTTAGCTAATAATGAAGCCTTTGTTAAAGCAAAACAAGATTCGATTTCAAAAATTTTAAAATCTAAAAATAATATTCCTATCAAATTACAACAAGATAATGAAAAAAAAATGTTGGCTTTTGGTGGTGTAAATGCTGCTTTAGTTAAAAAGAATGGTAAAAAACCAATGTTTTCTCCTGCAATACCTTTAAATAAAACCAACAAAAATTTATTTAAAGAAAACCCTTTAAATAATAACAATAATCAATCTGTTTCTCCAATACCAATACCTAAAAAGATAATATCAGATAATGGCTTAGTTAATAATAACATTGCTCTAATAGAACCACCAAAATTGGATGAAAAACAAGTTTTAAAAGAAAATAATGATGATACATATATATCAAATAACAATGAAATTACCTTTCAAAATATTGAATCAGCTAATATTGAAAACAAAGATAGAAGTTTAACTAGTTACTTAAAAAATCAGCTTCAAATTACTGCTCAATCAGAAGTAATTGCTGTAAATAAACCAACAAATTCAACTGAAAATATAACTTTAGCTGAATCAATTGGGTTAAATGTTTTATCTATTTATAACATGGTTTCAAACCACGATTTTAAAATTAAAAAAACTTACAACAATGACGGTGAAATAGAAAAGGTTAGAATAGTTGCTACTGGTTGGTAAAATATAATTTTTAGCTAGCATTTAGCAAAGAGTATTCAATTTTCAATTTACCTAATTACTCATTACAGCTATTTTTATTTTTACCAAACCTTCGTCAAATTGTAATTCAGTTTGAGTTGTTTTTGAAGGAATTTGATACCTATGAAAAGGGTTATACCCAACATCTTTATAATCTCTCCAGCTTAATTTTGTTTTATCTTGGCCTATGGCTTCAAAATAAAATGTACTTCCCGAAGTAAGTTCACCATTGTTTATATTTAATATTGTTTCTAGTTTTTCATTTGGAACACAATCAACTATTTTTAAATAACCTCTACCTAATAAATTTCCTTTGAAATAGTAACTTGCATTTTTTCCTGAAATCTTTTGAGAAAAGAACCACGTCATTGTGCTGTCTATTTTTTTATCCCACGGACTTAATTTAGCTATATTTTGAATATTGTTTAAATAAGCAAATGTTTCATAAATTGGCTTATCTATAACAATACTTCTATCCACTTTAAACTCTCTTGGGAAAAATAATGAAACTCCAAAAAATGCGGCTATTAACAACCAAAAACTTATAAATATTTTAAATAATTTCATCTTATTTTTCTTTAATAATTTATGCTTTGAATTTAAATGCTTTTTCTATGATTAATGCTTGCTCTTCAGCATGAACTTTACTATATCCTGTTGCTGTTGAAGCGCTACTTTCCCTGCTTATTCTTTTTAAATGCAAGTTGTTGTCCCAACGCATTAAATATAACCATGTGCCCATATTTTTAGGCTCTTCTTGAACCCAATAAAATTCAGCGCCTTCATACTTTTTATATATTGCTGAAAGTTGTTTTACAGGCATTGGATATAACTGTTCCATTCTTACTATAGCCACATCTTTTCTTTCATTTTTTTGTTGAAATTCTAATAATTCATAATAAATTTTACCTGAACAAATCAATACTCTTTTTACTGATTTATTGTCTGTATAATTATCATCAATTACTTCTTGAAATCCATCACTTGTAAACGCTTCTAATTTACTTACACATTTTGGGTGACGCAATAAACTTTTTGGCGTCATTATTACCAATGGTAATCTAAAATCACGTTTTAATTGTCTGCGTAATGCATGAAAATAATTAGCAGGTGTGGTTATATTGCAAACTTGCATATTCCAATTTGCACAAAGTTGTAAAAAACGTTCTATTCTTGCCGATGAGTGTTCAGGTCCTTGACCTTCATAACCATGAGGAAGCATTAATGTTAACCCACTATAAGTTTTCCATTTTGTTTCCGCACTTGCTAAATATTGATCAATTATAATTTGTGCGCCATTACCAAAATCTCCAAATTGTGCTTCCCATATTGTTAAATCATTAGGTGTAAACATGCTATAACCATATTCAAATCCGAGTACGGCATATTCACTTAAAAATGAATTATAAAACTCCACATTCCCTTTTTTTAATTCACCTAAACTATCTAAAATATTATACGCTCTTTCACTATCTTCTTGTTTTATAATTGCATGTCTATGGCTAAATGTCCCTCTTTCGCAATCTTGTCCGCTCATTCTAATTCCATGACCTTCATACGATAAAGAAGCATAAGCCATTAATTCACCCATTGCCCAATCAAAATTATCGTTTTTGATCATGTTTTTTCTATCATTAAAAAGTTTTTCTATTTTACTAAATGCTTTAAAATTACTTGGAATATCAGTAATTTTTGAAGCTAACTCTAAAAATAATTTACTTTCAATACTTGTATTTGGTGATCTGTCAAAATCTTCCATTTTTGCCGATCGGAAACCTTCCCAATTTTCTGCTAAAAAATTCTTCGCTTTGGAAACCTCTGCTACTTTTGCACTTTCTAATTTTTCTTGTAATTCTTTTCTAAATTCAGCATCCATTTCCTTCGCCAAATCAGCCTCTACACTTCCTGCACTTAATAGTTTTTGATTATATATTTCTCTTGGATTTGGATGCGCTGCAATGGCTTTGTATAATAATGGTTGGGTAAAACGTGGTTCATCGCCTTCATTATGTCCATATTTTCTGTAACCTAACAAGTCAATAAACACATCGCTATTAAATTCTTGACGATATTCCATTGCTAATTTTACCGTATAAACTACCGCTTCTGCATCATCTGCATTTACATGAAATACTGGACATAAAGTAGTTTTTGCCACATCAGTACAGTAAGTAGAAGTTCTCGCATCTGTATAATTCGTAGTAAACCCAATTTGATTATTGGTAACAATATGAATGCATCCTCCAACGGTATAAGCTTTTAAACCTGCCATTTGTAATACTTCATAAACTACACCTTGGCCTGCAATTGATGCATCGCCATGTAATAAAATTGGCGCTATTTTATCTATTTCACCTTTGTAATCTTTATCTAATTTAGCCCTTGTTAGTCCCTTAACTACAGGGTTTACTGTTTCCAAGTGAGATGGATTTGGTGCCAAAACTAACTTCACATTTTTATTATTTCGTGTAGTTATATCCGATGAAAAGCCTAAATGATATTTTACATCACCTTCAAATATTCCTTCATCTTCGGCACTTTTCCCCTCAAATTCTTTAAATATATCTTCATAAGATTTACCTAAAATATTTGCTAATACATTCAAACGCCCTCTGTGTGCCATCCCTAAAACAAACTCTTCTACTCCTAATTCAGCACCATATTGAATTACTTCATCTAAAGCAGGAATCAATGTTTCTAAACCCTCTAATGAAAAACGCTTTTGTCCAACAAATTTTGTATGAATAAAATTCTCGAAAACAGCTGCTTGGTTTAATTTTAATAGTATGTGCCTTTTTTCTTCTAATTTTAATTGAGGTGTGTTTTTACAACTTTCCATTTTTGCTTGTAACCAAGCAATTTTCTCAGGTGTTCTTATATATATGAATTCCGCACCTATGCTCTTGCAATATGTTTGTTCCAAATGTGCAATAATATCTTTCAGTTTAGTTGGCCCAATTCCAATTTCTACTCCAGCGTTAAATGTTTTGTCTAAATCACTTTTGTTCAAACCAAAGGTTTCAATGGCTAAATCAGGATAATATTGCCTTCTTTCTCTAACTGGGTTTGTATCTGTAAATAAATGACCACGTGATCTATAACCTTTTATTAAATTAAGTACGTTTATTTCTTTTAAAATATCTTCTGATAATGCAGAGGTATTTGCTGTTTTATTATTATCATTAAATTTTTGTTGGCCCATTTCAAAGCCTTCAAAAAACTTTTGCCATCCAAAATCAACCGATTCCGTATTGATCAAATATTGTTCGTAAATATTTTCTATTGCAGTTGCATCAGCATTAGATATATATGATAGTTTATCCATTCTTATTGTTAAAATCAGCTGCAAATATAACCCGATCATTTTAAGTTTTGAAAACCTTTCAATAATATTTAATGAAATAATCATAAATAAATTTATCAAATAA
>CAISTO010000349.1 GCA_903888395.1 uncultured Bacteroidota bacterium
AACTTTAAAAATTCAAATATTGTGATTTATAATGTGTCAGGAATGGAAGTGAGTAAATCAATTATGAATGGAGCAAGCGCTCAATTAAATATTGAAAGCTTAAGCAACGGTGTTTATTTTGTAAAAGTAAGCAACGAAAACGGATTTAGTAAAACAGTAAAATTTATCAAATAGACCATAGTAAATAGACGATATACCATAGTTTACTATGGTCTATCGACCATCAACCATTAACTAACTAAAATATGAAAAAAATAATAGCACTCTCAGCAATATTAGTAAGCATTACATTTTTAGCAAATGCACAACCAGGAAGTACAACAGGTGGTTTTGATGATGAACCCGTAGATGTACCATTAGATGGAGGCATTATATTGCTTGCAGCAGTTGGTGCAGCTTATGGATATAAGAAACTAAAAAAGGATATTTGATTTGTGATTTGTGATATTCGAATTTGGTTTTTCGAATTTTATATTTCATACTTTCATAAAATCCGCTATCATTCTATCGATATTTATTACAACAAGCTCAACGACCTCGGTTTTTGAGCTTGTTTTATTTTTATGAAATTTCATTTCGCTCACGCCTTGCATGATGGGCATTTCGAAATTCGAATTTTCTAAAGGCTGCCTCTTTTTTTTAGCCAAACAAAGGTAAAAATAATAGTAAGAATAAAGTACAAATAGGCTTTTCCAGCTACAAAGTCTTCAAAAATTGAAATGTAAAAACCTACTAAAAGACAAATAATTGCCATTACCAACCAATTTCTAAGAATCCATTTTTCCATTATTTTTTAATACTTAAAATACCTGTTATTTTAAAAATTTTATATTGTGAAAATTCTGTATTGCTTTCCAAACCCTCTCCATAAATAATTTCATTGGGAGTAGTAATTTTTACATTGTCGTTGGTATTTATTTTATTGGTTTTTTCGTCCCAAACCAACGATTCTGTTCTCAAAGTATCACCTTTTATATTTACCACAATTACCTCGTTTTTAACAGTCATGGTTCTTAGTCTGTCGTTTCTAATGGCGTATTTTGATTTGATATAACTGGTAATTTTTTTATCTTTATTATAAAAATAAGCAGTAATGCCTTTTTTCATAATTGATTGATTACTTTTTTCGTTATCATATCTTTCAAGCATTGGCGCAAATACTTTTGCTTTTACAAAACCAGAATCTGTATAGTTTAATATAATATTTGTCCCAACTTCTAAAGGTAAATTATCGGAAGCGGTGAGCACTTGTATTTTTTCAATATTATCGTTTTTACAAGATTGAAATAGTACAATTTTAGCTATAAAAACAGCAATTAAAATGGTTTTTTTGAAAGTGGAATTAGTCATATTTATACTTAATAAACCACTTATCAGAAAAAACCAAGCCAATTGTTAATTTATAAAATTGCTCATTGATTAATGTAGTATTTGCACCACGAGTTAAATATTCAAACCCAACATTTACGCGTGAAAATTTCTTATACCTATCTCTTTCAGCAATGGGAATTCCAATTCCACAATGATAACTACTAATGTTTACAGACTGATTGTCGATAAATAAATTGGTTTGTTCCATTCTATAACCAATACGGTATTCTAAACGTTTAAAATAATTTCTCGAATCTTCTTTAATATCAGGAAGCCAACAAGCGCCAACGTTAAAATGCCAAGAGTTTTGAAGGCCTTTATTTTGTCCAAAACTACTGTAATTACTCCATGCCGCTGTTCCAAAATCAGCAGCTACAGTCCAATTGGTATTATTTGTAATTGCTATTCCATATTTAATTTCAAATGGAATAGTAACAGAACCAGTTATTGTTTCGTCTGTTTTAATCGAATCTTTTCCCAAATCTAAACCACCAATGGCAAGTGTTCTAAATGAATATCTTTGATTTCCTGTTAAATTGGTTTCTGCATTAAAAGTAAGTCCTGCATTTATTGAAATAGGGTTTTTATGGCTTCTTACCAATTTTTTATGTTCAAATCCATTTGAATCAATAACGGTTTTATATTTTGGTAAGCTTAAATTTAAACTATCAAAATGTGATTGAAATCCGTACTCAATTATAAATCCATTTACATTGTCTTTTCTTTCTGCCGACCAATTAAAAATATAATATTGAGCAGGTGCAGTTTGAATCATTCTTGAATCGATTTGTCCAAAAATATATCCTACATTTACTCCCGCAGATAAGTATTTATTTATTTTAGTACCAACTCCAAAAAATGCTCTTGTTAGTCCACCGCTTCCCAATTGTGAAGTGGTAGCATTCACTTTTACTTCTGGTGCATTAAATGTATCTACTTTTAAAACAGTTGTTCTTCTAATATCGTAACCTAAAGCCGAATAAGGTGCCGCGCCAAATGCTATGCCAATGCCTTTTTTTGAAATTAAAGTTCCAAAATTAAAGTATGTCAAGCCTGAAAGTGATGCGTTTAAAGTAGAGCTTCCACTTTTTAGCGTACCATAATTTAGCATGGCTCCAGCCTCTAAATTTGTTTGTGCCAAAGCACTATAAGATGCAGGATTTAAAATATTTAAGTCGTATTTTCTTCTAAATCCTTGGCTAACTTGTCCCATATTTCCGAGTGTAGCTGAACCAATATATTGCAAATCGCCAACTCCAAAAAACGAATAAGGACTTTGAGTTAAATTTTGGGAGAATGAGTTGAAAGTTTGAAACAAAAAACACACCGTAAAAAGGATATTGATTTTGTTTTTTACTTGAATAGGTTGCCAATTGTGGGCTTTATACATTGTATGTTAATATTTTATTGAGTCCAAATAGTGTTAAATAGGGATGCGCAAATAAGGCTTTTTTTAGGTGTTTTTCAAACAAAAAACAATTACCTCCGCATAAAATAATTTCTGTTTCGCCAAATTTTGATTCATATAATTCAATTCTGCTTTTTATTTCTGCTAATATTCCAAAAAATACGCCACTTTGCATACAACTTTCAGTTGAATTTCCATTGAAATCTGTTGGCTCATTAAAAGTTAATAGCGGTAATTTAGCTGTAAAATGATTCATAGCTTGTAAACGCATGTTTAATCCAGGTGAAATAGCTCCACCCAAATATTCCTTTTTACGGTTCAAAAATTCAAAGGTTACACATGTGCCCAAACTTATTACTAACACATTTGAATCATTATTCAAATGAACAGCTGCAGCTATTAAAGCTATTCTATCTAATCCTAAAGTATTTGGAGTTAAGTAATTATTTTGAAAAGGTAATTTAGTTAAATAATTAAAAGGCAAAAGTTTAGTTTTAGTTTGAAGCATTTGTAAAAGAGGTTCTTCACTTTCATTTACATTACTAATAATGCTATGTTCAATTTGATTTTCAACAATAATAGTTTCAATATTTTCCACATTTAAAACATCTAATATTATAGTTTTTAATAAGTTAGAATTTTCAAAAATTCCAATCTTAGTTTGCGTGTTCCCAATATCTATACAAATGTTTTTCATTTTAGTTGTTAGTTGTTAGTTGTCAGTTGTCAGTTTTCAGTTGTTAGTTGTCGATTGTTAGATTTTATAAACTTAATTAACCAATCAACTTATAAACTTAATCAACCCAATCAACCATTAACTAAATTATCATTTCTAATTCTTTGTGAGCAAATTCTTGCAATTCATTGCCAATTAATACTTTTAGTAATCCGTATTCATTTACACTTTCAATTTGCCCTAATACCAATTGCTTATTGATGTTAAAGTAGCAAGTTTCGTTTTTTCTGAACAATAAATCATTGTATTTTTTTAAAATTTTTTCAAATTTTCCTAAAGCAAGCAATTGATAGTAACTATTTAATTGATCAGTTAATTGGTGCAAAACTGTTTCAATGTTTAAATTATGATTTAAAATATTTTTTAATGAAATGGCATTTTTGTTTTCAAACGTTTCTTGATTAATATTTAGACCAATTCCAATAATAGTTTGTTTTATTTTGCTGCCTTGCAATGTATTTTCAATTAAAATCCCGGCTATTTTTTTGTTTTCAATATAAATGTCATTGGGCCATTTAATGGCACTTTTTTTATTTGAATATTGATTGACAATTGCTTGCAAAGCAAGGCTAACAGCCATATTTATATAAGCTTGCTGCTCTATTTTTATAAAAGGGAATTCAAGTAATATACTGCATAATAAATTCTCACCTTCTTTGCTTTCCCATTGATTAGCTGCCATACCTTTTCCGCTTGATTGGAAATTGGTAAAAAGCACCAAACCGTTTTCAACTGGATAATTTTTTATAAAATTATTCGTTGAATCTAACTGATTTATAAAGTGATATTTAAATTGAATAGATAACAAATTTTTATAACCGTTTTTTAAACTTACTTTTGGCGCGCAATATAGCAAGATAAATAGCAAATGAGTACTGAGAAAACACCAGCAAAAAAAGTAGCTGCAAAAAAAGTAGCCAAAAAAGTAGCTGCAAAAAAGGTAAGTTTAAAAAAAGTAGCACCTAAAAAGGTGATAGTTAAAAAAGAAACTGCCAAAAAAGAAACGAAATCGAAACAAGTAATAACTGATCCTACCGAGTATTTGGCTTGGGCAATAGCACAAGGAATGTTTGAACGTAAAGCGGAAGATATAAAAATATTAGACATGCGTAATGTAAAAAGCGCAAGTACTGATTTTTTTGTAATAAGCCATGCCGAAAGTGATAAGCAAGTTGAAGCAATTGCAAGAAGTGTAGATGAAGAAGTGAAAAAATTAACAGGTGAAATGCCTTGGCACCGCGAGGGAATGGAAAATAACGAATGGGTTTTATTGGATTATTTCAATGTGGTAGCTCATGTTTTCCAACGCGAAAAACGTGAGTTTTATGCCGTAGAAGAACTTTGGGGCGATGCCATTCAAGTAGAGTTTATAGGTAAATAATTTTTAAGCCGAAATATTCAAAAAATTCAATTATTAATAATTATAATTTTGTTTTGTAAATAATAAGTTGGAGTAATAAAAATTACATCAACTTATTACATTTGCAGCCGTTAAAATAAATATGTTAGATAAAAATACACTCATTGGCTTTTCGCTAATTTTAGCCTTATTGGTTGGTTGGGCTTACTTTTTAAAACCAAGTGATGAAGAAATTGAAGCATACAAGCGTCAACAAGACAGCACAAATATTGCTGCAATTCAGCAAGACAGCATTGTAAGAAACAGTATTGATTCTTTAAAAAACAATGCAGTGCTATCAGCTTCAAAAGATACTGCTAGTGCAAATGAAGCATTTGGTACTTTTGCTATAGCGGCTCAAGGAACTGAAGAATTTTCAAGCATTGAAAACAATGATTTGAAAATTACTTTTACCAATAAAGGTGGAAGAATTTATAAAGTTCAATTAAAAAAATACAAAACTTATGCAAAGCAGGATTTAGTTTTATTTGATGGTGCTGATAATGTGCAATCATTCGACTTTCCTACTGTTGATAATAAAATTATCAATACAGCAAATTTGTATTTCAAGCCAACAATATCTGAAGATAAAAAAAGTATCAGTATGAAAGTGAGTATTGGCGAAAACCAATATATTGAACAATTATATGGCTTTGATTCAATTAGCAATATGCTAAAATACAATATTAATTTAGTAGGTTTAGAAAATGTAATTCAGCGCAATAGAACTAGTTTAGACATTAATTGGACAACCAATTTGCGCATGCAAGAAAAAACCAGAGAAGCTGAAGAACGTGTTTCAACTATTTTTTATAGGGTAAAAGATGATGAACCTTCAAAACTTTCGGAAGGAAGCGAAGCCAAAGAAACCATTACCAGCGATTTGCAATGGGTAAGTTACAAACAACAATATTTTAACCAAACTATTATAGCTGAAAAAGGATTTACCGATGCGGTTTTAGAAACCAAAAATGATCCTTACAAAACTAATTTACGTAAGTTTAGTTCTATTTTAACCATTCCATACGATCATAACAACAATGAAAGTTTTGCTATGAAAATATATTATGGTCCAAATCATTATAAGACTTTAGAGACTTTAAATATTTCATTAGAACGTATTGTTACTTTAGGTTGGGGCGTTTTCAGATGGGTAAATAAATACATTGTAATTAATGTATTTGATTTTTTAAGTAGGTATATTGGAAGCTTTGGTATAATTATATTAATGCTTACTTTATTGATAAAAACTGC
>CAISTO010000350.1 GCA_903888395.1 uncultured Bacteroidota bacterium
AAAATTTAATGAAAAAAATAAAACATAAATTATTGAAAGAAACGAGGGTTTATAAGTTGGTGTTTTTTATTGGAGTTTATTTGGTATTAGCCAATAAAATTGAAGCGCAAACTGAACAAAATCAACAAACAATAGATACCAATAATTTGGTTTTGCTCAACGATTATAATGTTGATACTATAAAAACTTATGAAACTGCATTGATAGATATGAATCGAAAAATGGAGTTAGATTCATTTACACTTGGGCAAGTTTATGAAGTAACCTATCAATTTATAAATATTGAAAGTAAACCCATTAAAATGTAAGATGTGATAGGATCATGTAGTTGTATGACTTATGAATGGTATAATCAACCTATAGATGCCGGTGCCACCGGTTGGATAAAAATTAAATACAAAGCTACTATTCCTGAAAAAATATTTTCAAACATAAAGCTAATTTTATATGATATAAATGGCATTAAACCCATGGTTATTATTCCAGTTAAAATAAGTGCTAATGCTAAATATCCAAATGCAAATTAAACAACCTATGAAATCAAAAAATATGAAATTATTTATTGTATTAATTTTAACAATAATAAATAAAGTAGCCTTAGCACAGTATACCGCGGTAAAATATTTATATGATGCTAATGGCAATAGGTGGAACAGAACCATTATGCAAGAAATAACTTTAGGAAAAAAAAGTGGTGGTGATACAACTGGTAAAAAAACTGTTATTACAGAGGTAACAAAAGAAAGGTTACTTGATTCGTTTGGTATCAAAGAAATTGTAATTTTTCCAAATCCAACAATTGATTTGTTAAAAGTAAATATAGAAAGCGCTTTTAAAACACCTTTATCAGGAAAAATAAAAGTTTTTAATATGCTTGGAACAACCCAATTCTTAGAACAAACATTAACAGAAAGCAATGATATAGATTTTAGTTTATTGGCAAGTGGTTACTATTTATTGGTTATAGAAGTAAATGGGCAAGTGAAAAATTATAAAGTTTTTAAAATTAATTAACAATATGAAAGTAAAAAATCAAATGCCGATGTTGACCAATATAAGACCATTCATGATTATTTTTTTATTGGTTTTGAGTAAAATAACACATGCTCAGTTTACCTCAGTAAAATATGATTTTGATTCCAGTGATGCAAAATGGAATAAAACAATTTTATTTACTTTAAATACTTCTGACACTTCAACTTTATTAATAAGACCTTTTAAGGAAAGCCTTTTAGATTCGTTTGGCATCAAAAAAATAGAAATTTTTCCGAATAAAACTTCCGACTCATTGAATTTAAAAATAAATATTATTAGCACCATTGAAACTCCGCTTTTGGGCAGCATTCAATTGTTAAATCTACAAGGAACAACAACTTATAGAAACCAAGCAATTTTGCCACGTAATAATTTATATTTTTCACTTTTAGCTACTGGTTATTATTTATTAAGAATAGAATTAAACGGGCAATTAAGGACCTATAAAGTATTTAAAAACTAAAAATAATATTGGATTAACTATATCTATCACATTACAATTAGAACCCATGAAAAAATTAAAAAAGAAGCAATTACTATTGATAATTTGTTTGTTTTATTTTGCTTTTAAAAGCAAAATTTCAATAGCTCAAACATACGATGTAGGCAATACCAGTATTACTGCCGATGTTGGCCCATTAGGGAATGCCACTGCCACTGTTCCAATATTTTGCCCAGCAGGTAGGCTAGGCATAAAACCTAATGTAAGTCTAACTTTTAACAGCCAAGCCAATAGTGGCATATTGGGTAAAGGTTGGAATTTTACGGGCTTAAGTGTAATAAGTAGAAGTGGTAGTAATTGGCATTTGGATAATGGAAAACAAGAAACTGTTAAATTTGATAACAATGATAAATTGACCTTTGATGGACAACGCTTGTTAAAGGTAGAAGGAGGTGCGGCAAGTTCATTTATTTCTGACAATAATGTATATAGAACTGAAGTGGATCATTTTGCTAAAATTACATACAAGAATAATGGAGGTAACAGTTATTTTATAGTGGATACCAAAGATGGGGGAAAAGCTTTTTATGGGCTAGGAAACGGTAGCCAACAAATACCCGATGGGCCTTGGGATGTTTTATCATGGTACATAAGTAAAAGTTACGACAGAAACGGAAATTATATGGAATACTTTTATACCAATAACAATGGGCAAATAGTATTAGACCAAATAAAATATACAGGTTTTGATGCAACTATTAACGGAACTAAAACCAGTTACTTAGCCCAAGAAGCACCTTTTAACAAAATAGAGTTTGTATATGAAACAACAAGCCACGAAGGTAACCAATACGTCAGTGGAAGAAAAGTAGTACAAAACAAAAGGGTTAAAACCATTAAAACCTATGCCGAAGCCACACTTGCAAGAACATATACCATGGATTATGATAGCGATGACATCAACTCTTATTTAAAAAAAATTACAGAACAAAATGGAGCAGGTGGAACTTTACATCCTGTGGATATAAATTGGGTTGAGGACGGTGGATTAGAAAGAAATACAGGAATGCTTAACATAAATGATAAACATTTTAAAGCAACAGGTGATTTTAATGGAGATGGAAAAGCTGATATATTAATAATAAATGGGGAGTTAGACCCTTTAAATCAACTTTTTTGGGGAACAACAACAACTTACTCTATTTCAACTATTAATGAAAGTGGACAAATTGTTTTATTAAATTCAGGGACTTTACCCTACGATAACATTACTGCTGTTATGATAGGCGATGTGGATGCTGACGGAGATGATGATATTGTTTTTCAAAATTATAAACGGGTAATTACTAGTATATTTTATACAGGTGGTGGAGGACAAGGTGGTGCTGGAGGTAGTGTACAACATTTCACTTATGAATTTACTTATAATTACTATTCATTAAAATCATCAATAATTATAATTCTTGGAAAAAATACATTAACTTTAATACCATCTTCTTTAAGTATTCCTCAATATCCATCTAGAAATATGGGTAATCAATATTCTGTTCATGAAAGTAATTTTATAAAACCATATTTAGTTGAAGTAGATGGTGATGGTTTTTTAGATTTGTTAGAGAAAAAAAATATTTCAGGAAGCAATAATTTAATACACCTTTTTCTTTCAACGACAAATAATTATTACAATTACCCTGTTTCATTACCCGAAATTACTCACTTTATACCCATGGATTTTAATGGTAATGGAAAAATGGATTTTTTATTAAGTTATAAATGGAACAACAAAGCTGAAATATTAGAATACGATCAATCAATAGCTGGGTTTAAACATATATATGGAATTGGAAATAATCAATTTCCAACTCAATACCACAAACACCTAAAAACTGGTGATTTTAATGGTGATGGTAAAACAGATTTAGTATATTATGTAAATAATAAATGGATGATTGCCTATTCTAAAGGAAATGATTTTGTGGAATATGACGCTACTACTTTATGGTTTTTACATAATTACAACCCTGAATTGTGTTCTGTACCAGATGCTCCTGAGGTTGGATTTTATTTTGATGTAGCAGATGTAAATGCTGATGGAAAAGATGATATTATCGAAAGACATTTTCATAGTAATGGATTTATCGGGCATTCAGATAATGGACTAAATATATATTATTCAAAAGGTTTTGGATTTAAAAAGGTTTATATGGGAATGAATTTTACAGCAGGAAAAACTAGTGGTAATTTCAGAAGATTATATAATAATTTAATTTCAGATTTTGATGGTGATGGCAAAAAGGATATTTTATTAAATTATTACAATGTGCAAGGTTCTGCAACTGGTGAAATATTTATTGAAAGTTTTAAAGCTTATAATCACAAGCTAAACAAAATTACATATATCAATAAACACGCTTACAATTATACTTATAAACCATTAAGTAATTGCAATAGTAATTTATATACAAGAGCCAATAACTTATGTATTGGTAAAGCATTAAGTATTAAACCAGCCATGTTTGTAGTAGAATCCTTTAACAGCAAAGTGGATGGCTTATTAGATAAAACACTTTTATACAAATACACTGATTTATTATACCATAAACATGGAAGAGGATTGATGGGTTTTACCTCCATGACTATTATAGATGAAAAGACCAATGGTATAACAAATACAAACAAAAACATAATTGTTAATGAATTCAAGGAAAATATAGAGTTTTTATACAAACTTGATTTGTATAGAACTACCAACTATTTAGTAGCTAGTGGAAGTTCTCCAAATAGTACTAACCAAATATCTCAAAAAATATATACCAATACCAGTTTAAAAACTACTTCACAAAATAATAATATCAATTTTTTTTATACCAATTATTTGGTTGAAACTAATAATTTAACTGGTTTAAAAAAAACAACTTGTTTTGAATACAATGAAGATGGAAATTTAATTCATACCCAAGAATCGTTTATGAAAATAAACAGTGCTTCTGGTGCAGATGAGTTTACCAATACCAGTGTTTACAAGTATGCCCAATTCAACAGTTGGTTGCCATCATCGTTAATTATCAGTAGGAACTGTAAAATAAGGTATAATGGATCGGCACCATATTACACTCAAAGCGAAATGAGCTACCATGCTAATGGTAATTTAAGAACATCGGAATATTATAAAAATAACCTCAGTTATTATTATAAAGAAATAGTGAATTACGATAAGTATGGAAATATTTCTTCTACTAGCATAGATACAGCCAATAATCCTACAACCAATAATTTTAAAAACAAGTATTATACTTATACCAATGGTAGGTTTTTACAAAAAGTAAAAAATGGGTTAAACCAAGAAACGCTTTTTGAATACGAGCCCTTATATGGTAATAAAATAGCAGAAACTACCGCAGGCGGATTTACCACTAGCTACGAATACGATAATTGGGGGAAATTAACTAAAACTACCTTACCAAGTGGTAATTATGAAAATATTACATTTAATTGGGCTAGCAGTAATACGGATAACATTTACTATTATGTTACCAAAACTAATAATACAGGAAATACAAGCTGGGAATATTACAATGCATTAGACCAAAAAGTGAGGGCAAAAGCAATAGGCTTTAATGGTAAAATAGCAACGCAAAGTTGGACTTATAACAGCGATAATTTACCAATTACTGAAAGTAATTTATACGATGCTACCAATACAACTACCATAGCCAATACCCAAAAAAATACTGAAAATACTTACGATAAATACAAAAGACCTGAAACTACCACCTATAATGGTACATTAATGGCCACTTATATATATGAGTATGGTTCCACAAAAACTACCATTAAAGATGCTAAAAACAGGTTGAAATCATCTACCTTAAATGCCACAGGTTTGATAGAAACTTCAGAAGATAATGGAGGGACTATTGGGTATAAATATGGTTCCCATAACCAATTGATTGAAACAGTAACCAATGGCTCAACCATAAGCATTGATTACAATGTACAGCTCAATAAAATAAGCATGAACGACCCTAATTCAGGAGCCATATTGTATGATTACAATGCATTTGGAGAACTAATAGGACAGAAAGATGCCAAGAACAATATTTATTACTATAAATATGACGAACTAGGCAGACTAATTCAAAAATGGGGAGCTAACGATGTTTATACTTATTCCTTTTATAACACAGTTGGTAATAAAAATTTAAACCAAATTCAAAAAGAAGAATTCAAAGTTAATGGCGTAAGTAAACATAAAAAGGAATATACATATTACACGTCAGGTTTGTTACAAACTGTAAGTGAAACAGCAGCTAATAATACTACTTATGCTACAAACTATTATTATAATTCGAACCAACGTTTGTTATCAATAGAATATCCAACCATTCATTTGAAATATTTATACGATGATTATAACAATTTAAAAACAATTGTAAATAATAGTACAAATGATTTACTTTGGACAAAAAACAATGAAGATGTAGATGGTAAATTAACCAGTGAAACTTATGGAAATGGCTTTACTACCAACTATACTTACGATGCAAATAAACAGTTAAGTGGTATTAATAGCGCACATGGTTCAAATTCACAAGTAGCATTTAAGGCTAACTACACCTTTGAACTCAAAACAGGTAATTTATTAAACCGACAATATAACAACAATACCAATGAAGATTTTGAATACGATAATTTGGATAGGTTAACTATGATTGAGGAAACAATAAACAATAATAGTAAAACCAAAGCATACAATTATGGAGCTAATGGCAATATTACGTCTATTGAAAACGGAGGATATCATCTTTTAAAATACCAAAGCAGCAAGCCCAATGCCTTAACTGACCATAAATTTGAAAATACGTATTCCATCAGATTTACCGTGCCTAGTGCTGCTACTACTGAGCATGAATATACTTATACTAAATTTGACAAAATACAACACATAGAACAAAGCGGAGAAGCCATGTTAGACATGGAATATGGCATAGACCAACAACGTATACAAATGGTAATAGCTGAATATGGAAACATAACCATAGAAAATTACTATGTAAACAGTGCTAACCTAGAAATTAAAAATGGGATCATGTACACCTATTTGTATGCTGAAGGAAAACCTTTTGCCATACATAAAAATATAGGATTTGATGGAGAACTTTATTACCTTCATTTAGACAACCAAGGAAGCTTAATGGCCATAAGCGACAATACAGGTAATGTAATAGAAAACAGAAGTTACGATGCTTGGGGCAGGCCACGTAACCCCGATAATTGGGAATACGACCAAAGCAATACATTTTGTGGCGGTGGTTTTGGTATTACTACTCGCGGTTATACCATGCACGAACATTTAGAAATGTTTAACCTCATTAACATGAACGGCCGCCTTTACGACCCCTTATTAGGCCGCATGCTAAGCCCAGATAATTATATACAAGCACCTGATAATACTCAAAGTTATAATAGGTACTCTTACTGTATTAATAATCCGCTTAAATATACTGATCCGAGTGGTGATTTCTGGCATTTATTAATTGGGGCTGTAATTGGTGGTACTATTAACTGGATTGCTAATGGTGCTGAATTTAGCTGGGAAGGATTAGGTTACTTTGGTATTGGTGCAGCAGCCGGGGCATTAGGTGCGGGTGTAGGAGCTGGAATTAGTTCTGCTATGGCTGGTGGTTCATTTGGGGCTGGTTTTGTCGGCTCTTCTGCCGCAATGACTGCTTCAAGTAGTTTTATATCTGGCGCTGCTATTGGCGGTGGTGCTGGTTTTTCCAGTGGTTTTACTACAGGTTTTGGGAATGGATTGATGCAAAAACAATCTATTGGAGATGCTTTATGGAGTGGAACTAAATCAGGATTAATTGGCGGTACAACAGGGGCATTATTAGGTGGGATTATAGGTGGAATTGATGCTTATAATAATGACAGGAACTTCTGGACGGGCAAATTGCCGGAAGGTGGAGATAACAGAATTTGGGGAGAAATGACAATTAAAGCAAGGGGCTTAGGCGAAGGTTCGTCATCAACAGATGGACATTCTTGGATAGAGCTTAAAGACGCTAATGGAAAAACTACCTCATATGGCACTTGGGGTAATCAGGGAGATCAGGAATTTTTGACTAATTTCAGAGGAGACATAGGAACTCATACAGATGTTCTTCAAACACAAAAAATTACTTTCGCTCAAAAGCTGCGGTTTGATAATTTTATTAGTAAACCAGGGAATACCAATTGGTCAATACTTAGGAACTGTTCCGCATTTTCGAGTAAAGCGTTTAATTATACTACAGGACTAAATGTAATGGCACATCCATTTTTGGTTCCAGTATTTACTCCGTCTTGGTTAGTACGTACAATAACATATTAAGATGAAAGCACATATTATAATTTTAGGATTACTCATGTTTAGCTGTTGCGCAATAAAGATAAAATATACAGATGTAGACTCTTCATTGTTGTTTCAAAATAACGATAAGGGACAGATATGGTTATCCTCGTTAAATTCTGCACAACAAATTAATATTATTAAACATGAAGAAAAAGGGGATACTTTGTATATAACCTATGAAAGGGGAGCTTTCACCAAGCCCAATAACATTATGCATTTGAATGAAAATGTAAAGTATCTAAAGTGTGCTAACAAATTGTATAAGGTAAGAATTATACAAAATCAATACAATCTTACAGAGTTAAAGTGAATAACAAAAGCCGGGTTGCCAGCCGGTGTCCGCACTCGCTAGCATCTTGCTAGTGAGTGTATACGGCAGCCTCTGGCTGCAATACAAATAAAAGAAAACCAAAAAAAGTTTTTTTACATTTATAACAAAGGCATAAATTACAAGTGAAAATAATATTACCACCACCGAAATTTACTATATTGCATCCGCAAACATGGAAATAGTAAACGGAACAGAAATTACCTATTTGTATGCCCAAGGGCAACCGTTTGCCATACATAAAAATATAGGATTTGATGGAGAACTTTATTACCTTCATTTAGACAACCAAGGTAGCTTAATGGCCATAAGCGACAATACAGGCAATGTAATAGAAAACAGAAGTTACGATGCTTGGGGCAGGCCACGTAACCCCGATAATTGGGAATACGACCAAAGCAATACATTTGGTGGCGGAGGTTTTGGTATAACTACCCGCGGTTATACCATGCACGAAAATTTAGAAATGTTTAACCTCATTAACATGAACGGCCGCCTTTACGACCCCTTATTAGGCCGCATGCTAAGCCCAGATAATTATATACAAAGTCCCAATAGTACCCAAAGTTATAACAGATATAGTTACTGTGTAAATAACCCTTTGAAATATACTGACCCTACAGGGGATTTACTTCAATACGCATTTATGGGGTTGGCCTTTATTGCTGATTATTCAAGTAATTTATTAAATGGGGTAAACGACCCTGCTGGAACTGCTTATAATAATGTAACGAATGCAATGAATGGTATTAATAATGCTTCACAAGTTACTATCTATAATAATGGAAATACTTCATTATCAATAGGAATTAATCCATTTTTTATTAGTGCATCTGCCAGTCTTTGTGTTACTTCAGGAAATCTTACATCGAGTGTAAGTGCAGGAATTGGATTAAGTGGACCTTTTTATACATCAAGTTTAACATATGCAAATGGAATCAGTAGTGTTGGATTTGGAATGTCAAATGGGAACAATTATAATGCTTGGGGATTGAATACCAAAATTAATGGTTTTGGCGCAGGATATTATAAAACATATTATGGCAACAAAATTGGACCAGATGGTAAACCAAACAAACAAACTGTTGGCGGTGTGAATATTTATCTTGGAGATGTTAGTTTAAGAATCGAAAATGATTTTTTAGCATTTGATGATCATGATAGATGGCGTTCTAACGCAGCTGAAATTAGCATAGGTAATTTTGTTATTGGCACAAATCTCTATAATAATGATCCAGAATCTGAGGGATTAGGAATTGAGGAAGGAACTGATAGAATGGGTAATAGTAATACTGGAACAAAATATAAAGCATGGGCAAATGGACAAACATACACGAGTCCTTTATGGTTTGGGTATAGGTATGGTAATAACATAGACAGAATAGGGTTTAGTCACCCTGCTTTTCAAGATAGAACCCAAAATTATACACATCGTAACGGTTTTCTGGGTATTTTTCCTTTTGGTCACGCTAATTTTTTCAACAAATATGATAATTTTATTTTTGCTCCTTGGTTATATACAGGATATAATAATCCTTTTTCATTATGGTGGTAAATAATAAAAAGTTTATAGCCTTCTTGATAATATTAATAAGCTCATGCTATACCTCAAAATATATTAGAGATAGCTTTAATGGAGCGAAATATTGTTTTTATCCTCAGAATAAAGTTAGCGATTCAATGATTAGAACCAATGGTTATTATCAATTTAAGGAAATACGTGAAAGTTATCATAGATTTACAGTAAACAATAAATGGACATATAAAATAGATACTCAATATATTAATATTGTATTTTATAAGGATGGGTTATTCATTAATGATTACAATAATATTTACAAAGTTGGTTTTTGGGGTAAATACATAATTGACAATGATATAATTAAAACATTAGTAATGAATGAGTCTGGAGATATGTCTGGAGGTTTGAGGGAAACATGGTTTAAATTAATAAATAAAGACAGTTTAGTATTTTTATGTTTAAAGCCAGATGGTAAGATGACTAATGAAGATGTAAAACTATATCAATTGAGAACAAATAAAAGGAATATAATTTTTAATAAATTTTTTCCAAATGATAGCATTCCAGATGCCAATAAAAGTTGGATAAAACAAAAAAAGTGGTTTTGGTGTAATGAAAATGAATATAAATTATGGAAGGCAAAAAATTAAATTGAAAATGAATAGAATAGTTTATTTACTAATAATTATAACTCTTTGGGGGTGTAAAAAGTCTAATGATAACGCTTCACCGGGTTTATCAGTACCTGAAATAACTGGAATTAATTATCGGGATAATTATGGTTCCTATTTAGGGAGTATTGGGATACCAAATGTACGTTTATTTTCAAGTTCTAAATCTCAAATTATTACTTTTCCAATACCATGTGAGAATAGTTTCAAAATAGGATTATTTTTAAATATTGAACCAAATGGAAGCGAAAGAATTTGGCTAGTAAAAGCAAAATGGGCAGGTGGTGAAAACAATATTAGCATGCAAAACAAAACATTGTTTGAAGTAGGTAATATTCCTGTTTTCTTGGATTCAAATTTAAAACTAAAAAAAGGCACAAATGAAATAGAAATTAATACAGAAAGATTTGAAGATGGTTTATATAAAGTATACATACAAATAGAAAATGAATTATTATTTGACAACTTATTAATTAAAAGATAAAAATGAAA
>CAISTO010000351.1 GCA_903888395.1 uncultured Bacteroidota bacterium
ATCAAAACTTTGATTTAATATTTACTGGCCGTGAAAGCATTGATTATAATGGCGGACAAGTTTGTGGTTTATTAGCAGAAATGTTAGGTTTACCTTCGGTAAATGTAATTACTAGCATTGAAATAGACGGAAATACTGCAAATGTAGAACGTGACATTGATGGCGGAAGAGAAAAATTAACAGCAAGTTTGCCTTTGGTGGTTAGCGCTCAAAAAGAATTAACAGAACCAAGAATTCCAAACATGCGCGGAATTATGGCTGCAAGAACCAAACCTTTAACTGTAGTAGAACCAATAAACGCTGAAGCTACAAGTGCCTCAGTTGGTTTTGAATTACCTGATTCAAAAGGTTCCGTAAAATTAATTTCAGTAGAAGATGCTGGAACATTAATTGGCATTTTACACAACGAAGCTAAAATTATCTAATTAAAATTTTGAATGATAAATTTTGAGTTTTGAATGAATTAAAAATCACGAAATCATTCAATCTCCAAATCTTTAAATAAATAAAATATGAATATATTAGTATTTGCAGAACAAATTGATGGTAGCTTTAAAAAGTCAACTTTTGAAGCGGTAAGTTATGCTAGCCAAATTGCGCAAGCACATAATGGAAATGTAACTGCGGTAGTTCCGGGTAATGTTGCTGATGATAGATTAGCAGAATTAGCACTTTATGGCGCTAACAAAATAGTAAGTGTGAAGCATGATAATTTGAATGGATTCAATGCTGAAACATATGCAAAAGTTATTTGTAATACTGCATCGGTCGAAGTTTCAAGTATTGTTGTTATTTCAAACACTTATTCTGGTAAATCGTTGGCACCTCGTGTGGCTGCTCGTTTAAAAGCTGGAATAGCAAGTGGTGTTATTTCAATGCCTAACACAAGTGCAGGATTTGTAGTTCGTAGAAATGTGTTTTCAGGTAAAGCATTTGCTGACGTAAATTTAACAACTGCAGTAAAAGTTTTAGCCATAACACCCAATACATTTAACACATTGGAAAATGCACAAGCAGTAAATATTGTGAATGCAGAATCAGGTTTAGCAGATGCTGATTTTACAACAAAATCGGTAGAAATTAATCGTGTTACTGGAAAAATTCCTTTAACAGAAGCAGAAATTGTAATTAGTGGTGGACGTGGTTTAAAAGGTCCAGAAAACTGGCATTTAGTAGAAGATTTAGCAAATGCATTAGGCGCTGCCACTGCATGTAGCAAACCTGTAAGCGATATGCATTGGAGACCACACGGTGAACACGTTGGTCAAACTGGAATTACCATTAAACCAAATTTGTACATTGCCATTGGTATTTCTGGAGCTATTCAGCATTTGGCTGGAGTAAGTTCAAGTAAAGTAATTGTAGCCATTAACAAAGATCCTGAAGCTCCTTTCTTTAAAGCAGCAGATTATGGAATAGTTGGTGATGCTTTTGAAATTATGCCTAAAATTATAGAAGCAGCTAAAGCTTTTAAAGCGGGATAGTTGATAGACAATAGACCATAGACGATAGTTTTTAAAAAGTTCAATCATTTTTGGTTGAACTTTTTTTATTATTATTACTTTTAAAATGCTGTTATTTGCAGCCATTATTTAACAAACACCTATTTTATAAATTCAGTGTAATCTGTGAAATCTGTGGCTAAAAAATACAAAATTGAGCAAGAGAAAATTTAAACCATACGTTTTAGAAAACATTGAAATATTAAGTGCAGGTAGTGAAGGTAAAGCCATTGCAAAGCACGAAGGACAAGTAATTTTTGTTGATTTTGCTGTTCCTGGCGATGTAGTAGATTTATTTATCCATAACAAAAAGAAAAGTTTTTGCTTTGGACGAATTCATAAAATGATAACGCCATCTGTTGAAAGAGTGGAGCCTTTTTGTGAGCATTTTGGAACTTGTGGCGGCTGTAAATGGCAGCACATGAGTTACCCAATTCAACTAAAATATAAGCAACAGCAAGTAATTGATGCTTTTGAGCGCATTGGAAAATTCCCTTTTCCAACTCCAGAAAACATTATTGGATCCGATAAAATTACTCATTACCGTAACAAGTTAGAATTTACTTTTACCGATAAAAAATGGTTAGAATCTTTAGA